>JAMDCK010000021.1 GCA_023488435.1 Actinomycetota bacterium | reverse complement strand
AGCTGGCTCAAGCCCGGTGCACTTGGAATCCTCAAACTCAGGGTGTTACGCTACAACAACGAATGGGACTCTCACTGGGCGTCAAGGTTCGCGGAAGCGGCCTAACCCCCCAAGATTAGATGCTTCTCGACCAATCTAAGGGGCTACCCAGGTTATGGCAGTTGGTGCACGCAGGAATCCTTGTGCCCCCACGCCGAAGGAGTAGCTGAAACTACGATCAATCGCGAAAGTGGCATTTGTCTGGACGGCCATGTCCATGACAATCCTGTCGCCTGGATTGAGCGTCACGGGTAGGAGGGCCGTTGCAGTAGCCGCCCGAGACTCACCCGGCAGTGACGTTGTTGGCCATGTAGTTCCCATGTTTGCAGGACCCACGATGGCCGGACCCCTAGTGTTGTTAGCTAGCCACACGTAGACGAAGGGACGCATGGACGCGCTAGCTCCAGTGGCGTTCTGCCTGACCCAAATCTCAATGTTCCATCCACCGGCCGGGATCGAAACGGTGGTGGCAACGGGTGGGGAGACGAACCTAACCATCCTCCAGTTCTGTGCACCAGTGGGTACGGTCACTGCGGCGGTCTGAGACTGGAAGGCAACAGTCGAACTGGCCGGTGCCATCGAGCGTACAGACCATCCAGCCACGGCAGCTTGATACGTGTCCCCCGCCTGATCACCCGAAGGAATATTGCCTGTCACAGTGTCTTCGGGCCTGAAAAACAAAGTGTTGGTCACAATGCCAGGGGGAGTGCCGGGTCCGGGGTTATGCACGTTGTTCCCACCGGGCGCATAACGGGTGCCCGGACTACTGGTATGACATTCGTAGCAGGACCGAGAGTCAGCACGATTGTGCCCGGCTGCCATGACCGGAAGCCTTAATACGGTGCCGCCGGTCCCATCACGACGCAGTCCGACCACAGTCTCGGTGGTGCTGACGGCGGTGACCGTAGAAGTGATGCTGTTCCAGACGAATCCATCGGTTGTCGCGTGACATGTCAGGCAGAAGGCACGAACCCCCGCCGCCGAAGTGGTCGAAAGCAGCCTGCCTCTCTCATCTGAGATCAGCGATGCGTTACCCCTGCTGGACCCGTGGGGGTTGTGGCAACTGAAGCACGGCATCGGCGATCCGACCGGGAACGTCCCGCCTGCCGTTTCGATCCGATGCCCCATGTTGGTTGTGGTAGCGACGGTCGATGTGGCCACGAACTGGCGGATGTTAGTCATGTTAGCGGGGCGCGTTGCAAACACACTGGGCGTGGTGGCTCCGTGACAAGCGAAGCAGGACTCAGCGAAGCCACCTATCTGGTCACTGGCCAAGGTCGATGCGCTCGGAGCGCGATAAGTGTGGCGAAGAGCGTCGTATCGGTTCGCCGAGCGATGGGACTGATGACAGTAGAGGCAGTCGCCTGCCTGACGCGACGGAGTAGCTATCGTCGAAGCTGGAATCAGCGCATGTCGATTGGCGCCCGCACTACTCACAATCGAGGGTCCAGGGAACCTGCCGCTCACCGGGAAGCCGCTGGCATCCCTGGAGGGAGTCGCCATGGAAGGATATCCTGGGCCGAACCAGTCGTTAGTACTGTTGTGGCAAGCCAGACACCAGGAGTTCCCGCGGGCTACCGTAGTCCCATTGATCGAGGGTCTAGGCAGCATTCTGTTGACGTTGAAGTCACCATGAGCCGAGTGGCAGCTGGAGCAGCGATCCGCTAGATCGGCTCCGGTATCGCGCTCCTCTAGAGCATGCCCGCTAGCGAGAGCGAACGAATTGGTGGGGCCGGTCCTGATATTGATCGCACCGGATCCATCGTGACACGTGAAGCAGACTGAACTCTCAGTCCTGGCCCCTGTCGCAGGTCTGAGCAGGCCCCTTGCGGTGGCGGCCTCATGCGGCGTGTGACAGGACGAACATAGATTGCCCGCTGTGGTGTAGGTCACGTGCGGGCGCGGTACCCATGTGGAGCGCACCGGACCTACTGGGGCCGATCGAGTCGACTGTAATCCAGCGCCGTCAAAGGCGCTGACCATGTAGAAGTACGGCTGACCCGGCACTCCCCTCACATCATCGAAACGCAGGCCGACCGTCGAACCAATCAACGAGGGTGTTCCCGTGGAGGTCAGCGAGCGCCAAACGTTATACCCACTCACGCCGACGTCATCGGTGGACGCATTCCAAGTAATCCTGGCAATCAGCGGAGATGTCGTTCCGGGGATAGCCTGGACATTCACCGGAACCGTTGGAGTCGTATTCGCAAAAGCTACTGCCGAAAAGACCAGTGCCCACATAACGACAAACAGCGCCAGGACAGCAAGCCGGAGTCCTCGGCGCTTAGCCTGTGCAACGACAAGGGGTCGCGTTGCCGCATATGTCATAGAGTTCTCACCGCAGTCGTCACGAATACCTCATGCGTCCTCAACGAGCAGCTCCGTCCTGTCCTTGTTGGCAAGCGGAATTATCTTACCTAAATGCAAGTTAATCGATTGTACCCGCAATCCAGCCAAGCGACCAGCCCCAAAGAATGCGAGACACAGCACTTCTAGCCCCTAGGGAAGAAGGGATTGATCCGCCGTTCGCGGTCGATGCTTGTATCCGGACCATGCCCAGGATGCACGAGCGTCTTGTCAGGAAGCGGAGCGATGCGCTCTGCGATCGAGCGCCCTAGTGCCCGCCCGTCACCTCGTGGGAAGTCGGTCCTACCGACGCTGCCCGCGAAAAGCGTGTCCCCCGAGAACAGATGTCCGTCGGCGAGCAGGCAGATGCTCCCGGGAGTATGTCCTGGCGTGTGCAGGACCTCGACGTTAAGCGAGCCCGCCTCGATGGTATCGCCGTCGCGAAGCTCTCGGCTGGCAGGAGGGGCTGCGGCCTCGAATCCGAAGGGCAGACCGCCGGTGCCGGCGGCAGTGGTGATCCAGGGTGCGTCGGCCATGTGGACCTGGAGTCCGGCTCCTGTGGCCGACATGACCTCGCCGGCTGCTGCTAGGTGATCGAAGTGCCCGTGCGTCAACACCACGGCAGCGACTTCTCGGCCTTTGAGCGCGCTCACAATCCGATCGGCCTCATCGGCAGGGTCGATGATGACCACTGGTCCTCCATGTCCGTCTGAAACGAGCCAGCAGTTGGTTTCCAGCGGGCCTAGTGCGAGTCTCTCGATCTTCACGGCTACCTCTTCTTCTTTTTGACTTCGGCGCCCGGGGCGCGGCGCTCGGCGTCGAAAACGCCATCCAGCGCACGGACTTCCCGTAAGAGCGGTCCGAGTTGGTCCATATTGCCTAGGTCGAACAGGAAGCGCATCGTCGAGATGCCCTCCTTGGTGGTCGAGTAGTTCGCCGACAGGATGCTCGCGCCTGCCTGGGCCAGTGTGTCGGTGACCTCGGGCAGCAGGCGTAGGCGCTCGAGGGCCTCGACTACGATCTCGACCTGGAACGTTGCCTCGTGCTCGCTATCCCACTCCACCTTGATCAGGCGCTCCGGCTGGCCGAGGAGTTCTGTCGCGTTCGGGCAATCCGCGCGGTGCACCGATACTCCCCTGCCTCGCGTGACGAAGCCGAGGATCTTGTCGCACGGCACCGGGGTGCAGCATCGGGATAGCCTGACGAGAACGCCCTCGACGCCTTTGACGCGGACGCCCACGCCGCCTTTGCGCTGGCGGTGCGCCTTGGGTGGGCGCATCGGCTCGGCGAGGGTGAACTCGCGCGGAAGGGTCTCCTCGGCGGGTTTGGCGTCATCGACCGACATCAGCTTGAGGATCTTGCCCGCCACCTGCTTGGGCGAGGCCTTCCCCGCCCCGATCTGCGCGAGCAGGTCGTCTGCGGATGCGAGCTTGACCTCGGCGGCTACCTGCTCCAAGGCGCGATTCGTCTGCGCCGATGACAGCCCCATGCCATGGCGCCTCATCACCTTGGCGAGCTCTTCCTTGCCTTTCGCGAGGTCGTCGACGCGACTGGCTTTCGAGAAGTGCCCGCGGATCTTGGTGCGCGCGCTGCTCGTCTTGATGATGTTGAGCCAGTCGCGGCTGGGCCACGAGTTCTTGTTGGTGAGGATCTCGACGCGGTCGCCCATGTGCAGTTCGTGAGCGAGCGGGACAATCGAGCCGTTGACCTTCGCGCCGACGCAGTGATGCCCGACCTCGGTGTGGATCGCGTAAGCGAAATCGAGCGGCGTGGCCCCTTTGCGAAGCGATCTGACGTCGCCCTTCGGCGTGAAGACGAAGACCTCGTCCTCAAAGAGGTCGATCTTGAGCGCTTCCATGAACTCGCGGGGATCCTTGAGTTCGGTCTGCCATTCGAGCATCTGCCGAAGCCACGAGAGCCTCTCCTCGAAGCTTGCGTCTCCTCGGCCGCCCTCCTTGTAGCGCCAGTGGGCTGCGATGCCGAACTCAGCGGTGCGATGCATCTCCTCGGTGCGGATCTGGATCTCCAAGGGGCGACCCGCGGGTCCGATGACCGTCGTGTGCAGCGACTGGTACATGTTGAACTTAGGCATGGCGACGTAGTCCTTGAAGCGACCGGGCACCGGCTTCCAAATCGAGTGGACCGTTCCCAGCGCGCCGTAGACGTCCTTGACCGAGCTTACGATGATGCGCAGGGCGATCAGGTCGTAGATCTCGTTGAAGTCCTTGCCCTTCTGCGACATCTTCTGGTGGATGCTGTACAGGTGCTTAGGGCGGCCTGAGATATCGGCCGAGACCCCGACCTCATGCAGCTCGCGATGGAGCGTGTCGATGACATCGGCGAGGTAGACTTCGCGCGCGGCCCTGCGCTCGGCGACCATCTTCTGGACCTGGTGGTACTTCTTGGGCTCGAGGTAGTAGAAGGCCAGGTCCTCGAGCTCCCACTTGATACTCGAGATGCCTAAGCGATGCGCGAGTGGCGCGTATATCTCGAGCGTCTCGATGGACTTGTCGCGCTGCCTGTCCGGCGGCAACACAGCGAGGGTGCGCATGTTGTGAAGGCGGTCGGCCAGCTTGATGATGATGACGCGGATGTCCTTGGCCATCGCAATGAGCATCTTACGCAAGTTGTTGCTTTGCGCTTCCGAGAGGGACTCGAACTCGATGCGCCCGAGCTTGGTGACGCCGTCCACGAGGTCGGCGACCTCATCACCGAAGCGCTCGCGTACCGTCCCCAGCTCCACCGAGCTGTCCTCGACGACGTCGTGGAGGATCGCTGCCTTGAGGGTCGCGGTGTCCATGTGGAGCTCAGCGAGGATGAGGCAAGTCTCGACGGGATGCGCCAAGAAAGGCTCACCCGACTTGCGCGATTGACCCTCGTGCGCCTCGCGAGCGAACTCGTAGGCATCCTCGAGATCCGTGACGTCGACGTCCGGAAGATACTGGCCTAGATGGCGTTCGATGTCTTCTAGGGTCGCTGACATGTCTCCTGGCCCGTCGTTGGCGTCGTTGATGGAAGGATAGGTCGATTGAAGCGCGCAAGCAAATCTTCGGCGGTTGCGCCAAGCGCCCAGGTGCGGAATTCGCGGAACTCGGCGATCTCTTCGAGCCCTTCGGAGTAGCGCACGGACTCGGCGAGCTCCATCTTGCCGGGCGGCGGCAGGACGACGGTGAGGCGCCGGTAAGGGCCGTGGCCTTCCGAACGCAACAGTCCGAGTTCGCGAAAGACCGACAGGCCCACAGAGACCGCCTTGTCGGTGAAGTCGCGACCGGCTTGGCGCGAGATCAGCTCGGCGAGCTCGGCGTTGGTGACCTCGAAGCCCTCGCCGTTCGAGCCCTGGATGTCTTTGAGCGTCAGGTAGAGGGCTGCCATGTCCTCGCGGGCCGGGGCCTGGGTCGAGAGCACGAGGTCGTTGATGCGACCGTCCCCCGCCCCGAAGAGCAGGTGAACCGCCGAAGGGGCTCCATCACGGCCGGCCCTGCCCGACATCTGGTTGAACTCGATCTCGTTGAATGGCAGGTGATAGAGCACGACGTTGCGGATATCGGGGATGTTGACGCCTTCACCGAAAGCACTCGTGGCCACGACGATGGATAGGTCGCCGTTCCTGAAGGCCTGCTCGACCGCGTGCCGAGCCTGCCTGCCGAGGCCACCGTTGTAGAACACGACCCGCGAGGCCAGCGCCGGGATGCGCTTGCGTAGCATGCGGGCGATGCGCACGGTCTGGTCACGCGAGTTCGAGTAGACGATCGTCTTGCCGCCGGAAAGCGCGATGGCCAGCAGACTTCCTTCCTTGTCTTTGATGCCGCGCCTGTCCTCAAGCCCGAGGTTGTCGCGCACCGCCGGGTCCTCGAGCACGACATCAATGCCGAGAGACTCCTCGATTATCGACGCGATCTCGGCGCTCGCCGTGGCGGTGCAAGCGAAGACTCCGACGCCATCGCCCAGTGAGGCTATCGCCTCGCCGAGCCGAGCGTATGCGGGGCGATGTCCGGCCTTCGCGCGACCCACGTGGTGCGCTTCGTCCACAACGACGAACCCGATCCGCTCGGTCGCTGCGAATCTGGCCGAGTTGTGCTCGAAGAACTCCGGTGTGGTCAGCACCACGGATACCTCGCCTTCGGCGAGTCCCGCGAAGATCTCGTCTCGCTGCGCCGATGAGGACTCACCTGTGAGAACCTTCACCGTCAAGCCGAACTCGAGGAACATCTCGGCGAGGTGGAAGTGCTGGTCGGCTACGAGTGCGCGCAAGGGGAAGACGAAGACCGACGCCTTTGATTCCTTAAGTGCGAGCCTGGCGGCGTGGGCGTGGAAGATCAGGGACTTGCCTCGGCCGGTGGCCATCACCGTAAGGCAGCGCCTGCCTGCTGCAAGCACCTCGAGGGCCTTGCCCTGGGTCTCCAGAAGCGCCCTGTCGCCGATGAGGCGCGTGATGATCGTGCGCTCAAGGGCCTCGGGCGACAGTTGCGCAAGCTCTTCGCGGATCTCAGCCTTGGAAGTCTCGCTCACCGGGTCGATGGCATCGCCTCGCCGGCTGATGCGCACATTGACGCCCCAGGAGCGTGCGTCGACGCCGCCGGTCACATCTGTGACCTCGACGTCGTAGGCGACACCGGCATCGAGTGCAGGTGCAAGGGCCTGGGCCAGACGGCGGTTGAGGAAGCCAACCTGTGCGCCACGGTGTTCGAAGAGCGCGATCGCATTGGCGTCATAGGGATTCTCGGGTTGGCGTCTCATCGCGAGTGCGTCGCCCGACTTCAACCGAGAGATAACGTCCTGTCTGCCTTCGAAAGTCACTCCGACGAGCTTGGTGTGGAACGACTCGGCGTCTGTGATTCCCGAGTACTCCTCGCGAGCGACGATCGCATCCGCGCGCGCGAATAGCTCTTCGACGAGCTCTGCCGCGGGTGCGTCCTCCTCGACTTCGAGGGTCGCGAAATCGCGAACCATCAGCTGTGCCCGGCGGTTGCCGCGCCACGTGTCGACGCTGAGCTCGAAGGCAAGATCGACCGGCGTCTCCATGTCGGCGGCCTGCTCGATGTCTCGGCAGCGGAATGCGATGGCGCCGACACCGTTCGTGCCGTCGAATGCGGTGAAGCGAAGGTGGTTCGAATCCTTACCCACTCGTTGGCGGGAGGTCATGAAGACGCTGCTCGCCTCAAACAGAGGCGCCGGATTCCCGTGTCCGAACGGCTCCATCAACGCGAGCTCCGTCCCCAACTCGACCGAAACATCATCGAGGGAGACCGCGACGTCACATAGCCGCTCGGCGACGAACTCATCGGCAGGCAGGGTCGCGAGATGTGCACGTAGCGATTCCCGGAAGGGTTCGAGCTCCTCCACCGCCAGGGTCACCCCGACTGCCGCATGGTGCCCGCCGAAGCGCACCAGGTGTGAGGAGCACGCCTCGACCGCAGCGTAGAGGTCGACGCTGCCAGCCGAGCGACCCGAGCCCAGGGCGAGCCCGTCGCGGATGACGAATAGGATGCACGGCAAGCCGAACCTGGTGGCCAACCTGGATGCGACGATCCCCTTCACGCCCTCGTGCCAACCCTCGCGTGCGAGCACCAGGGCGCGATCGCCGCTGCGGATGCTCTGCTCGGCGAGCTGGAGGGCCTCTTCGCTCATCTTCTGCTCGACGATTTGGCGGTTGCGATTCTGCTCATCGAGCGCGGATGCCAGCTTCTCGGCGGTCGGAGCGTCATCGACCATCATCAGGTCTAGCGCGATGTCCGGGCTTCCCATACGGCCGGCGGCGTTGAGTCGCGGCGCTAGACCGAAGGCGACATCCTGGGAGCGCAATCCACTCGCCGAGACACCCGCTACCTCTGCTAGCGCGGCGATGCCCGCTCGCGGAGCCGCTGCGATGCGCGCGAGGCCATCCGCGACCAGCGCTCGATTCTCGCCAATCAGCGGGACGATGTCGGCGATCGTGCCCAGCGCTGCAAGATCTGTGAGCGAACGCCAGACATCGGGCGAGCCGACCGCGTCGCCAACGGCCTGCACGAACTTGAGCGCGACACCCGCACCGGCAAGCGAGAAGGAGGGGCAGTTGGGGTCAAGCTTGGGGTTCACAACGGGTATCCCGACCGGCAGACCCTCCCCGGGCTCATGGTGATCGGTGACCACCACGTCCACCCCGGCGCCCAACAGCTGGGCGACCTCGGCTCTGGAGGAGACACCGCAGTCGACGGTAATGAGCAGCTTCGGACCAAGCGCAAGAGCACGATCCATCGCGGCAACCGAGAGCCCGTAACCTTCGGCGAACCTGTCCGGGATGATTGCCTCGACATCTGCGCCCATCGCCGAAAGTCCGCGAGCCATCAAAGCCGCCGAAGAGATGCCATCGAGGTCGAAGTCCCCGAAGACCACGATGCGCTCACGGGCCCTAATCGCGGCAGCGACCCTCTCGGCCCCCGCGCGCATACCCGGAATCACGTGCGGGTCGAGCCAGTCACGATCAAGCGACGGCTCGATGAATGCGCGGGCGGCGGCCGCATCGGTGATACCGCGGCCAACCATGATGCGGCAGAAGACCAGCGAAAAACCGGTCTCGCGCGCCAGCGCCTCGGCGGGACCAGGCTCCACTCTCCGGACGCCCCATCGGCCATGCCCACAGCAGTGCCCGCGCTGTTCGATTGTCACTTCGGTCATAGGTCCCACCCGCGAAGGCCGCACCCGAGGCTCGGCACTTCGAAATCGCTCGTAATATGCAGAAGGCTACGCGGCTCCAGCCTGCCTCTTGGCCAACGCCTGGAATTTGGGCTCGCGTTCCTTCCAAAGTACATAGATGGGGCTTGCAACGCCTATCGACGAGTAAGTGCTGACCAGCAGACCCACAGTGATGGCAAAGGCGAAGTCCATCAACGTCTCCCCGCCGAAGAGCAGCAGGGCGATGATGGGGACGAGCGAGGTCAGTGAGGTGTTGATGGTTCGCACCAACACTTGGTTGATTGAACGGTTCGCCATCGCAGTGAAAGTGGTGTTGACCAAGGCAGCGGAGTTCTCCTTCATGCGGTGGAACACCACGACCGTATCGTAGAGCGAGTATCCCGTGATCGTCAGCAGAGCGGCGATCGTGTTGGGCGTGATCTCCCTGCCTGCAAGAGCATAGATGCCCACGACGATCACAACGTCATGCAGCAAGGCGATGACGGCGCACACCGACATCTTGTACTCGAATCGCACCGACATGTAGAGTAACAGCGCGACAATCGATAGCACCAGCGCCATCAGGGCTGCGTTGGTGATACTCTCACCCCAGCCCGGACCGATAGTTGTGACGTTGCCTGCGGCGCTATCGATTCCCAGTATCCCTGCAGCCTCGACGAAGATGCGGTTGGCCTCATCGGGATCAGTCTCCCCTGATCTGACGATGAATCCGCCCTCCTGGACAGACTGGATCACGGGCTCTACAAGGCCAGCTTGGGCGAAAGCGTCCCTGACCTCAGCGTAGCTCAGGTCGGTATCTGTCCCGATGTTGATTACCGTCCCGCCCCGAAACTCCACTCCGAAAGTAAGGCCCCTGACGACGATTGCCCCTATAGACACAGAAAGAAGAATCGCCGAGATGACCGCAAAGATTTTCATGTGACCCAAAAAGTCGATCTTAGGCATTGGTGCTTCCTTTCGGCAGGGCGAACCAGCCGGGCGCCTTTGCCATCACGTTCTCGGCGAGGATGATGATCAACGGGCGCTTGAGCAGGAACATGCCGATCAAGTCGCAGATGATGCCGATCATGAGTGTCAGTGCGAAGCCCTTGACCGGTCCGATTGCTACAAAATAGAGGACCATGGCCGTGACCAGCGTAACCAGGTCGGCATCGAGCGAGGTTCCGATCGCATTGCGAGTCGAGGACTTAGCTGCGCTGCGGATCGTCTTGCCCTGGGCGACTTCTTCCTTGAAGCGCTCATTCATGAGGATGGAGGAGTCGGCTGCCAGACCGATCGTCAGCACGATTCCCGCTATTCCAGGCAGGGTCAACGCGAACCAGCCAAATGTAGACAGCACCGCAAGCGTGCCTAGGAAGATGGAGGCGAAAACCGCCATCGACAGTAGCGATATGACTCCCAGCAGTCGATAGAACACGAGGAGATAGACCGCGACAACCGCCAGGCCCACAAGAATCGCAAAAATGCCCTTATCGAGGGAGTCCTGTCCCAGCGTCGGGCCAACCACCCGGGCTTCAGAGAATTCGAGAGTGACCGGAAGAGCTCCGGTTTCCAGCACGGTCATCAGTTGGTTCGCTTCTTCGGGTGTGAAGTTGCCAGAGATCGATGTCTGGCCTCCGAGGATGGCTTCACGCACCACGGGGGCCGACTGGACCACTCCGTCCAAGACGATCGCGATTTGCCGACCGATCCTCGCTTGCGTGACCTCTGCCCATCTTTGTGCGCCCTCTTGGTTGAACGTGACATCCACAGATAATGCGCCGAACTGGTCGGTGCTTACGCTGGCGTCAGTGACCACTTCGCCGGTGAGCAGGATCTCACCCAACACCGGAGCACCGGTGGTAGCATCAACGCTGATCACATCACGAATCTCTAGTTGTCCTGTCGTACCGAGTGCATCCAGCGCCTCCTGAGCATTCCCGATGCCAGGCAATTGGACCAGAAGTGACGTCGCTCCCTGACGCTGGATCGAAGCCTCTGCGGCCCCTAGGCCGTCTACCCGGTTGCGGACAATGAGCTCCGCCCGGTCCATCACTTCTTCAGTGACGGGGATGCCGGGGGTTTCCTCGGCAGTTAGGATAAGAGACAAGCCACCCTTGATGTCGAGTCCACGGGTAATCTTCTGGTCGATTGGCCAGAGCAGGTACCAGGAGATTCCGACTAAGACGATCACGATCGCCAGGGCAAGAAAGTTCCACTGCCGCAGATTCATTACTTCCCGCTTTCCATGATGATAAGAATCCCGGGCAGCTGCACTTTGCGGGGCCGCCGGCTTTCGATTCGGGTCACTCGACTACTTCCCGTCTATCGCAGGGATGTCGCGGACGATCTTGCCGATGGCGGCCTTCTCGTACATCATCACCGAGCCGTCATGAGATTTGAGCAGCACGGTCTCATCGTTGACCTCAGTGACCTGACCATGCATCCCGCCCACCGTGATGACTCGATCGCCCACAGTCAGTGATGCTGCAAGCTCGCGCATCTCTCTGTTTCTGGTCTGCTGGGGGCGGATTATCAACAGATAGAACGCCAAGATGAGTACTGCTATATAGATGATGCTGATGATATCCACAACAAGAAACCTCCGGTGTCTAATCAGGGGTGCGCAGACAGAGCGCGACACTGCGTTTTCGGCTTGAAATGATAACATCATAGAGGAATCACTGCACAATGACTTTACCGGGTCTGACTGTTCGCCGCCGACCGCGCTCCGTGCGGCGTCGCTCGGCAGCAAAGCTGCCTATCAGTAGTCGTCCGCTCCAGGCCCTGCGAGCCACTCGTCCAAGAACTGGGCGTATCTCCCCTCGCGTATCGCCTCCCTTGCAAGCACCGTCAGATTCGTCAGGAACGCTAGATTGTGGATTGAGAGCAACGTGGATCCAAGCATCTCCTTGCACTGTACCAGGTGACGGATGTAGGCCCGCGAATAATCCCTGCACGTCGGACAGGTGCACGAGTCATCAAGCGGACCCAGGTCGTCTTTGTACCTGGCGTTTCGTAGGTTCATGCGACCTTGCGACGAGAAGGCGGTTCCGGTCCTAGCTGTCCTCGTCGGCAGCACGCAATCGAACATGTCCACACCCAGGCCTATCGCCTGGAGCATGGATGTCGGATTGCCCACTCCCATGAGGTAGCGCGGCTTGTCGGCGGGAAGTATCTCGCACACAGGAGCCAGCGATTCGAGCATCAGGTCGTGCGGCTCCCCCACCGAGTAGCCCCCGATGCCGTAGCCCGGGAAGCCGATATCGACAAGACCGCGTGCGCTCTCGATCCGCAGATCCTCGAACACCCCTCCCTGAACGATGCCGAAGAGGGCTTGATCGGGCCTCCTGTGAGCATCCTTGCAGCGCCGGGCCCAGTCGAGGCTTCGCCGAACCGCCGTCGCGACCAGTTCCTTGCTCGCCGGGTAAGGCGGGCAATGGTCGAGCTGCATGATGATGTCTGCGCCCAGTGCCTCCTGGACTGCCATGTTGTCCTCGGGGGTCCACCTGTGGAGCGTGCCGTCCACGATGCTCTTGAATGTCACGCCATCGTCGTCGAGCTTGAGAGTGTCGGCGATCGAGAAGACCTGGAATCCACCGGAATCAGTGAGGATGACCTTGTTCCAGTTCATGAAGGAGTGCAGGCCGCCTGCCCGACGGATGAGGTCGACTCCGGGGCGCAGGTAGAGATGGTAGGCGTTGGCAAGGAGCACCTGGGCTCCAAGCTCTGCCAGCTGCGGGGTCGTCACGCCCTTGACTGTGGCGCGAGTACCAACGGGCATGAAGACCGGAGTCTTTACCGGTCCATGCGTGGTCAGGAGCGTTCCTGTGCGCGCCGATGAGTGCGGGTCGGTCGCGTGGACCGAGAAGTCGAAACGAGTCATGAGCCGATACTACCAGCACTTGGCATCTGTTGTATCCTTGACATGCAGCGGTGGGCGATGATTATGCATCGATCACACGTGAACCGCACAGCTGCAACCGACGTCATATCAGCGAAAGGTGTTGGATGCCCTCGGCAAGAACCGAAGAGACCGAGCTTATCGAAGCCGCACGCGCAGGTGACGTGGCGGCTTTCGAAACGCTCATGCGCACCCATGCGAGCGCCGTTTACGCCCACGCGCTTCGGTTCTTCGGCGACAAGGCGGCTGCTGATGACGTTGTGCAGGAGGTGTTCATCAAGGTGTATCGATCCCTAGCCGGGTTCAACGGGGAATCAGCCTTCTCGACCTGGCTTTTCCGGGTGACGCGCAACATCTGCCTGGACTCCTTGAGGGCAGGCAAGCGAAGGCCGATTCCTGTGGACCCGCTGACGATTGCGACCGACTCTTCGCCCGATCATGCTTCGGGGGTCATCGACAAAGTCGCGCTAGAAGAGGCGATGCGAGCCCTCTCACCCGAGGACCGCGAGGCACTCTCTGCGGTGACGCTCTTCGGCATGGGGTATGCGGAAGCCGCCGAGGCTCTCGGCGTGCCCGCTGGTACGGTCAAATCGCGCGTGTTCCGCGCCCGACGGACGTTGATGACGATAATGGGTCTTCTAGGTGAGAGACGATGAACGATAACGAGTGCCTGCAAATACAGGAGATCATCTCGGTAGCGGCAGACGGTGAGCGCCTCGATGCCGAGGAGATTGCTCGCGCCAAGCGGCATTGCGCCGCGTGCGAAAGCTGCACTCGATTCGTCGGCGTGCTGGCGAACATGCGAAAAGTGCCGACTCCGGCGGTCGATGAAGGCGTAGTTGTAGCGACGCTCGCTGCGATCGTCCGCGAACAGCAAGCGACGAAAGCGGCGGCAGCAGCGGAGGTTCAAGCGGCGGCAAAAGCCGGGACAGAAGCCCCCGGCAAGTCGAAATCGTGGCTACCGCCGAGTATCGCCGACCTTCTGCGCCACCCGAAGCTAGTGTTCATCGGGGCTGCGGCTTCAATCCTGGTGGTAGCGGGATTCGGCACTATAGTCGGGGTGCGCTATCTGATGACTCCAGCCGGACCCCAGACTGCCTTCGAGGTGACCGCCGATGCTCCGATGCCAATGGGCGCCGACACTGCAATCGAGGCACCGCCGCCTGCGGATGTGCCCCCACAGGCTGTGGCCCCCGAGGCCGCACCAGCCACGGGCGCCCGCTTCGCTGTGCTGGGCGAGAATGTCTACCAGGTCGCCGAAAGCCCCTCGCTCGGCCGCCCTGAGGGCGATTCGATCGGATCGATCATCACTGACCTAGGCTCGGGATCCACCGGTTCTCACCAAGCTTATGCGACCCGGGAAGTCGGCACGATCATGATCCTCGGACCGGATGATGTCCTCTACGAGGCGACGCTCGTCACGCGCACCCTCCGAGGCCGGACATTCGCTCTGACCTCAGGGACGCTTGGCGCCTTCGGAATGTGGCCCATCCTGCCGCCGCGATTCGCTCCCCCTGCCGAGGAAGACGGGGCACCCACATTCGAGCAAGCCGGTAGGGACGACCAGGGTACGCCGATTTTTGCGCCTCCGGGGGCGTCACCCGAAGCAGGCTTCGCGATGGCTCCTGAGACCTCAGGCGTCGAATCACTTGCGGGCTCCCCCAACTGGAGTTGGTGGGTGCCGGTCGAGTAGAGCCGCCTGGCGCTCAATCGACTACTTCAGCAGCATCGCATCGCCGAAGGAAAGCATCCTGTACTGTCTCTCGATGGCCTCGTGGTACGCACCCATCACAAGATCACGACCCGCGAACGCGCTGATCATCATGAGCAACGTCGAACGCGGCGTGTGGAAGTTCGTGATCAGCGCATCGATCGCGCGGAATCTGTAGCCGGGCAGGATGTACAGATCGGTCTCGCGTGCCTGTGGGGTGACTTCGCCGACTTCCGGGTCCCACGCGCTCTCCAGCGACCGCGCTGATGTCGTCCCCACAGCCACCACCTTGCCGCCCTTGGCGCGAGCGGTGTTGATGATCTCGGCGGCGAGCGGGCCGACCCTGAAGTACTCCTTGTGGATCACGTGCTCGGTGGGGTCATCCTCGGCGACTGGGCGGAATGTGTCGATCCCGACATCGAGCTCGACACGCGCGATCCGCACACCCATGGACTCGATGCGCTCCATCAGTTCAGGCGTGAAGTGTAGCCCGGCTGTGGGCGCCGCAGCGCTGCGCGCCTCACGGGCGTAGACGGTCTGATACGTCGACGGATCCGCCAGCGGCTTGGTGATGTATGGCGGCAGCGGCATCTCGCCGATCTCGTTGACCACGTCGCCGAATGTCCTGGGCGCATCCACCGAGAAGCGGATCAGCCTTGCTCCCGAGTCGGCCACTTTGTCGACCACCAGCCCGCGCATGACTCCATCGCCGAAGACGAGCTTGGCGCCCGGCATGATTCGGCGTCCCGGCTTGACCAGGCACTCCCATGTGTTCTCGTACGCCTCACGCAGGAGCAACACTTCCACGGCGCCGCCGGTCTCGTCCTTCGCACCCTTCAAGCGCGCTGGCATGACACGCGTCTCGTTCACGACCAGCACGTCGCCTTTGTTCAGGTAATCGGGAAGGTCGCGGAAGATCCGGTGATCGATCTGCCCGCTGGCCCTGTCAAGCACAAGGAGCCTGCACGCATCCCGGGGTTCCATGGGCTCTTGAGCGATCAGGCCACTGGGCAAGTCGTAATCGAAGTCATCCGTGCGCATCTTCAGGTTCCCTTTCTTGACACCCATTCGAACAGTCGCCACGCTTCAGACTCTTCCACATGCGCCACCGCAGCTCGAGATACTGACGCGATCTGGACTCTGACAGTAGCCAACCCCATCCGCCTCTGTATCGGATTGCGCGTGACCTGAACCGATTGTATCCGAGAGCGTCTCACGACAAGCGTGGTGCGACTGATGATGCGCCACCGTAATGCCAGCGTCACCTCATCGAAACCCCAGGCGGCGTCTTTGTGCATGGCCACGCCCCACGCAGCAGCGAGCAACGGAACCAGGAAGGCCAGCCACCCATAGGGAAGGAACACCGCTGCCGCAACCGCCACGATCAATGGGGCGATTGCGGGAAACACGACATAGAGCGGTAGCCCCGAACGGGGCACAGGTTGCATCTGCGGGGGCAGGTGCCCGGGGACCATCGCCTCGGAGAACCGGAGTGCCTCTTCCCGCTCCAAAATCGGGTGCAGGACATCAGAACCCGACTGGGCCTCCGTCCCCCACATCACCCCCGCGCAATCCGCGGACACGGCGACCTTGGATACCATCTGGGCCGGGACGCTCTCTGTGTATCTCACCGCTTGGACCCGCCGAAGGGGCACGCTGCGCATCACTCTGCGCAACAGGCCATGCTCGACCACTATGACGTCGCCACCACATCCTGCCGAGAAGCCCCAGTACCGCAAGGCGGTCAACACGCAGTTGACGGCCCATGCGACGAGGATGACCAGTACGATGAGCACCAGACCCCCGAGGATCAATACGAAATCAGGGGGGGTGCTGTCGACGGGACCCACTAGCAATCCGTAGATCTCTACAATGACTCCAACTCCGGCTATCGTCCCCACAAGAGCCGCCCCGAAACCCGACGTGGACGTCAAGGCATTGAGTGCAAGCATCCGGTCACTGAGGGTCCACTTCTCGGCGACACAGGCTACTCCTCCGGCTAGGGACAGAGTGTCAGCCGAAGCGACCGCATCACCTTCGACAGTGAACGGCGGCCGGGTCACAGGCCGCAGGCTCCTCAGCGCCTGCGTCAGATCCTCGGCTTGCGCGATGGTCAGTGCAGGAATCGATACCTCCGGCTTGCCCGTGGCCCCAGCGGTATGCACGTTGAGGGTCACCAGGCCCAAGATTCTGAAGGCCAGATTGGCTGCGGTGTCTATGGTCTGGATTCGCTCCCCCGCCATGCGGGTGTTCTTGCGGAAGAGTATCCCCTGCTCGACATGGAACGTATCTCCGTCGATGGTGAACTGGAACTTGAGCCAGCGAACGTAGCTGACCGCCAATGTGGCGCCTATCGCAGCAACCACAAGGCCGCCGCCAACGATCGGGAGGAATATCCTTGCCAAGCCGTCGGCTTCTAACATACTCAGGACTAAGATCGGAGCGGCGATACTCAACAGCGTGGTCACTGTGCTCCAAGCGTAGACGGCTATCGCTGCTGGATGTGCCCGGCGCGGCTCTGACCAGCTCACCGTCAAAGCACGTCCTCGATCATTCCAGCGGATAGTGCGATGCGATCGCGAAGAGCGTCGGCCACCTCGTTGGAGAGGCCAGGGATCTCGTGCATTCCGGCGGCTGTGGCGATGGTGACATCGGCCAGACCGAACGCTCGCAACAAAGGTCCCGCCTTCGTGTCAACATGCTGGACCCTCGCCATCGGGATGATCGTGCGCTTCTGGATCAACAGGCCGAACTTCAGATCGATCTCTGTGTCGAGGACCTCATAGCGCCACCTGAGCCAGAGTACTCTGGGAAACAACCCCACCGACAGCAACCCCCAGGTCAGTAGGGCCACCGCCGCAACTGGCAATACCTGCCATGGAATCACATTGAACCGGTAGAGAACTGCGAGCACAAGCAGCCCGGACCCCAGAACAGCAACTGAGATCAGGCTCTGTATGCGCCACACAGTGACTGCGCGCTCGTCGAGTCGTTCGGATGGATCAGGTCTCATCCGCTCCCCTTTCTAGAAGGCTCGAGTCACTTAGCAGGCGACTCGGTATCGATAGGCAGCGGCTTCGCGAAATGGCAGGCCGCAAGGTGTCCTGGCGCAACCTCGGCGAGAGGCGGCTCGATCTCGGCGCACTGCGGGAACTGCGCGATCGGGCAGCGAGTGTGGAATCGGCAACCAGACGGAGGGTCGATCGGGCTGGGGACGTCTCCATGCAAGATGATGCGCCCCCGCGAGCGCTGCGCCTTGGGGTCAGGCAGCGGAGCGGCGGACAGTAATGACTGTGTGTAAGGGTGATGCGGAGTATCGTAGACTCCCCTCCAGTCCCCAGACTCGACGATCTTGCCCAGATACATCACAGCGATTCTATCAGAGATGTGACGTACTACCGACAGATCGTGGGCGATGAACAGATATGTCAGCCCGAACGTCTTCTGCAGATCCTCGAGCAGGTTGATGATCTGGGCCTGAATCGAGACGTCCAACGCCGACACGGGCTCATCGCAGACGATGAGCTTGGGGCGCAAAGCGAGTGCACGAGCGATGCCGATGCGCTGTCTTTGTCCACCCGAAAACTCATGCGGGAAGCGGTTGACGTGCTCAGGATTCAACCCGACGACCTCGAGAAGCTCCTTGACCTGGGCTCGGCGCTCATCGCGAGTGCCGATACCGTGGACAGAAAGCGGTTCTCGGACGATCTCGCCGATCGTCATCCTCGGATTCAGTGATGCGTAAGGATCCTGGAAGATGATCTGCACATCTCGCCTGAAAGCCTTGAGCGCCTTGCCGCCTAGCTTGCCAATCTCTGCTCCCTCGAATGTGACGCTCCCGGAAGTCTTCTCGAGCAGCCTGGTCACGCATCGGCCGGTAGTGGACTTGCCGCACCCGGATTCGCCTACAAGACCCAGCGTCTCGCCTTCATTGACCGAGAACGACACGTCGTCGACAGCGTAGACCTTTCGGCCGAGGTGTGAGCTGAACATACCCTGCTCGACCGGGAAGTGCTTGCGTAGGCTCTCAACCCGAAGTATTTCAGTCATGGCTCATGCCACCTCATCCGTTGCGGGCGAAGCCTTGCGCGTGAAGCCCGGGTCACTCGCGAAATGACAGGCCGCAAGATGTCCGTCGCCTACATCGACCAAAGCCGGGGTTTGCGCAGAACAAATCTCGCGCGCATAAGCGCATCGGGGGTGGAAGGCGCACCCGCTTGGCAGGTTGATAAGACTGGGCGGCTGGCCCATGATCGGCAGCAGCGACCCCTTGCTGCCAACGTCATGCCGAGGAAGACTGTCGAGCAGGCCCCAAGCGTAGGGGTGCCTCGGTTGATAGAAGACCTCATCGGCCTTTCCGTACTCTACCTGCTTGCCTGCGTACATGACCATCACGTCATCGGCTATGTCTGCTACGACGCCCAGGTCGTGAGTGATCATGATGATGGCGGTCCCGGTCCTTTGCTGCAGATCGAGCAACAAGTCGAGTATCTGCGCCTGGATGGTCACGTCGAGGGCGGTGGTGGGCTCATCGGCAATCAGAATGTCAGGCTCGCATGCGAGCGCCATCGCGATCATAGCCCGCTGGCGCATCCCGCCCGAGAACTGGTGCGGATAGTCGCGCGCACGGGACTTGGCGTGTGGGATGCCGACCATGTCGAGCAACTCTATCGCGCGCTCGAAGGACTCCTTGCGATTCATTCCCTTGTGCACCATGAGCGTCTCTCCGACCTGATTTCCGATGCGGAAAACCGGGTTCAGTGAGGTCATGGGGTCCTGAAAGATCATCGCGATGCGATCGCCTCTAAGTCCGCGGACCTCCGAGTCAGTCATCTTCAGCACGTCAGCGCCCTTGTAGAGAACCTCGCCCGAGACGATCTTCCCGCCGGGTTCCGGTATGAGTCGCATCACCGAGAGCGCCGTGACGGACTTCCCCGAGCCTGACTCGCCGACGACGGCTAGGGTGCGGCCCGGGGCTAGCGAGAAGGAGACGCCGTCGACGGCGCGGACAACGCCGTCGGTCGTTTTGAAGTGTGTGGCCAGTGAGTTGACCTGCAGTAGCTCAGACATGCTCAGTCCTTCATCTTCACGTCAAGTGCGTCGCGCAAACCATCGCCCATGAGAACGAACGCCAGAACCGTAGTTAGGATCGCCAGCCCCGGCCAGAAGACAAGCCACGGCGCAACGAACATCAGCGCCCTGGCATCGGAAAGCATCAGGCCCCACGAGGGCGTCGGCGGCTGGACCCCCATCCCAAGGAACGATAGTGCCGCTTCGGTGATGATGGCACCACCGATACTCATCGTTCCGTAGACGATGATAGGCGCTATAGCGTTGGGCATGATGTGCCTGAACAGTATGCGAACATGAGAGGCGCCCATGGCCCTGGCGGCATCGACATACTCGTTCTGCTTGACCGAAAGGATCGAGCTTCTAAAGACCCGCGCAATGGCGGGCCAGCCTAATATCCCGATCGCTATGAACACGTTCTGATAGCTGGGCCCCAATACTGCGACGAGCGCTATTGCAAAAAGGATGTACGGGAAAGCGAAGAACACATCGGCACTGCGCATGACAAGAGTGTCAACGAGCCCGCCGAAGTAGCCCGATATCGCACCCAAGGTCAAACCGATGACGAGCGATATCGCAACGGCGATGAGGCCGACCGCAAGTGATATGCGGGCTCCATATATGACTCGGGAGAGGACATCCCTGCCCAACCTATCCGTCCCAAAAGGATGCTCTGCCGAAGGAGCCTGCAGGCTCGCGCCTGGGGTGGTGTTGATTGCAAGGGGGTCAGCAAACGTCGTTGGCACCCACAGGTCGGCTGAGAGGGCAACCGTAACGATAAGAACCACCCAGGCCATGCTAACTACGGCAAGCTTATTCTTGCGCAGACGCCGCCAGGCGTCCCCCCACAACGTACGACTCTTCTGAACTGTAACTGTCTGATCAGCAGTCATCGCTTCGCTCCCGAGTACTTGATCCTGGGATCCAAAGCGGCGTAACTCAAGTCGACCAGGAGGTTGATGATCATCACGATTATGACGACGATGATGACGCCGCCCATCACTATGGGCCAGTCCCGTTGGCCAACCGCAAGGAATATCTCACGACCGACTCCGGGCCAGCTAAACACCGACTCCGTCAGGATGGCCCCACCCATCATCGCCCCGAAGTCTATGCCGATGAAGGTGACCACTGGGATCATGGCATTCTTCAGACCATGCTTGAATGTGACCGCATTACGCGATAGCCCTTTGGCTTGAGCAGTGCGGATGTAGTCCTGGCTCATAGCCTCGAGCATCTGGCTTCGCATAATCCGGGCGACATAGGCGGTTGAAACGGAAGCGAGCGTGATTGCCGGCAGTATAAGGTGTGCCCAATCGGGAAATTGAGCAGAGGACATCTGAGATATCGGTAAGAAGAACGCTCCGCTGGTCCACTCTTTCATCTGTATGCCGAAGAGTATCTGCAGGAGCATGCCTAACCAGAAGACCGGGACCGAGACCAGAACCGATGTTGATAAGGTCACGAACACGTCCCAAAAAGAGTACCGTTTGATAGCCGAAATGATGCCAGCGGCCACGCCGACGATAAGTTCGATGAATATGGCGGCCAACGCTAATCGCAAAGTGTTGGGGAACTTCTCGGCGAAGATGTCGACCACGGGGCGACCACGCTGAAAGGATTCACCCAGGTCGCCCTGCGCAAGGTTGGTCAAGTAGATCCAGTACTGGACGTGCAGGGGTTGATCAAGCGCGTGCTCCTTGATCACCTGAGCCCTAAGTTGCTCGGAGATGGCCCGTTCGCCAGTGATCATCCTTACGGGATCGCCGGGCAGCACACCGGGAGCGCGAAGAACGAACAGCAACAACGTCACACCCAGGAATACCGGGATCATCTGCAGCAGGCGCCGCGCAACGTACTTGAACATCCATCACTCTCTTGTCTCTACCGTCTGTGCACCGCTTGTCGGCCACAGCCACCAACACCCTGCGTGCCGAGACGCCATGCAGCACGTCCCGGCACGCCTGGTCTATCGAACGTCATTCAGTCTTACTGTGCAAGCCAAACGCTCTCGAAGGCGAAGAGTCCCTTGGGGCTCATCACGCCATCGCGAACTCTTTCCGAGGCAACCCGCGTGTGGCTGTAGTACATCAATGGAATCACAGGCATATCGGCGCCGATAGCGGCCTCGATCTCTTGGTACAGAGCGATGCGCTCTGCATCATCGACGGTCTTACGAGCCTGCTCGAGCATCCTGTCGACTTCGGGGTTGGTGTAACCGGCGAAGTTGTCAGAGCTACCTGACTTGAAGAGCGGGTACAGGAAGTTGTCCATGATCGGGTAGTCGGCGACCCATCCCAAGCGACCCATCTGGTAGGTCCTCTCGGCGAGTCGATCTAGGTAAGCTGCCCACTCCATACCCTTGAGCTCGGACTCGATACCGATAGCCGCAAAGTCGCTCTGGACCAGCTGCAAGATATCCTCGTGTCCGGCACCTGAGTTGTACTCAAGCACGATCGGGGGTAGGCCATCGCCGTTGGGGAATCCTGCCTCTTCCAGGGCAGCTTTTGCTGCATCGACATCGTACCTTGAGTTCTCCCACGCATCCTCAGTGAAGCCGACGATGCCAGGAGGCACGATTCCGCTAGCCGGAGTCCTTGTTCCCTCGAAGACGATATCGCAGATTGCCTGGCGATTGATCGCCAGAGACAGCGCCTCGCGAACCTGTGGGTTCTGGAACACTTCCTGCGTGTTGTTCATAAGCAGGTAGTAGGTTGCCGACTCGTTGCCGAGGAGGACTTGCTCGCCGGGGTTGGCGGTGTAGCCATCAGGGCTACGACCATACTGATCGACCGTGGCGTCGATCTGGCCCGACGGTATCCGAGTGAAGTCGAGGTTACCGGCCTGGAACTCAAGGAACGCAGTGTCCATGTCGGCAAGGATGCGGAAATCGACAGCGTCGATGTTCGGTGCGGTACCGTAGTAGTCCTCGAACCTTTCGATTCTGATGAACTGATCCCGCGCCCATGGCTCACTCATTCTGAATGGGCCGTTGCCGATCGGCATCGCACCGAAGGCCGCAGGATCCGGCTCGACTTCCTCGCGAGGCACAGGAGCGAGAGCAGGATGGCCGACGACAAACTCAAAGTCGGCGAAGGCGTAAGAAAGCGTTACTTCAAGGGTTAGATCGTCTACGACCCTGACACCTGCAAGCTCAGTGGCGGCTCCGGATGCCATTGCTTCAAAGCCCTCCACCGCAGAGAGGTGGTAGGAGATCTCAGACTGGTTCTCCGGGTTGACGATGCGCTCCCAGGCGAACTTGAAGTCCGCGGCGGTGACCTCGCGACCGTTGTGGAAAGTCGCACCTTCAACAAGGTTGAAGGTCCAAACAGTGGCATCCTCGTTGGATTCCCAGCTAGCCGCAGCAGCGGGAATGATCTCGGAGGTGATTGGGTCGAAGCTCACCAGGCTGTCGAAGAGTGCTTGGCCGACCTGGGTGCCCTCCGATTCCTGTAGGTTGAAGGGATCGATGAACGCAGGCTCACTGATGTAGAAGCTCAGTGTTCCGCCCCTCTGCACCTCGTCTTGAGGCGGTGCAGGCTCCTGCTCTTGTGGAGCACATCCCGTAGCGAAGAGCATCGCCGCCACGAGTACGGCACCGAGTGCCGCTACCAACCACTTGCTCGATCTGGATCTCAAGTGACTTCCTCCATTCAATCCGCGGTCATGTCCCTGCTGGCCCTAGCATCTCATCTATTCACTATCCGGCCTATTATACTCAAAACTGACGGGAGCTACATCCCCCTTCCTGGCCGAAAAGTTGAATCCTCTGGCCTCGTTTTTGCAACTTGAGGCGTGAGAACTGAAGCTCATGACTGGAAAGCCTAATCTTTCTTAACAATTCCAGTCACTCGCAGTATAATGCGGAATAGCTTAGATCAGGGAGCCGCGCGCCGATGATAAGCAAATCGCCTTGCCCAAAGTGCAAGGGCAACAAAGTCGTCCACATCACCGATGCAAGCGGACGCCCCAAGAATGTCCGGTGTCCTGATTGTTCGGGCACTGGCTATGTAATCAAGGTGACGAACGCGACCCGATAGCTCTTGCGAGCTTCTAGCTCTTCCGGCGACCCGCTAGTTCATCCGCGACGTCATCGAGCGTCAAGCCGTAGCGCACCATCACGACCATCACATGGTAGAGAAGATCCGCGATCTCGTATCGCAGCTGGACCGCGTCAGCGTCTTTGGCTGCCATGACCACCTCGGTGGCTTCCTCCCCAATCTTTTTGAGCAGGCGATCCTCGGGCCCCGCTAGTAGCTGCGCAGTGTAGCTCTCGCCACCGACATCGACTTGACCGCGCCTGCTTTCCAGCACCTCGAAGAGCTCCGAGAGCACTTGCCCGACGTCCTTGCCGTGCCTGACTTCAGACATCTGCGTCCACCTCCAGAAGCGATCGGTAAAAGCACGACCTGCGCTCGGTATGACAGGCGACTCCGACCTGATCGACAAGAACCAGAAGGCAATCAGCGTCGCAGTCGTAGCGCACGTCCACGACCGCCTGAATGTTGCCCGAGCTCTCGCCCTTCATCCAATACTTCTTTCGGGAACGACTCCAAAACCAAGTGGCTTTGGTCTCCAGAGTCTTTTCGAGGGACTCCAGATTCATGTAGGCCACCATGAGAACCTCGCCGGTATCGTGCTGTTGAACGACGGCAGGTATCAATCCGGCGGCATCGAAAGTCAGCTCCGCTGGTACCAGTAAGCCTTCTTCACGCTGCATGACACACGCCCTTTCCTCTATAGCCTGACATTGATGCCCTTGTCGCGCATGTTCGCCTTGACCTGTGCGATCGTGAGCTCACCTCGGTGGAAAACACCTGCTGCGAGCACCGCATCCGCGCGTCCTGCAACAACGACCTCGACGAAGTCATCGAGCGTCCCTGCCCCACCGCTCGCGATGGTCGGGATATTGACTGCCGAGGAGACCGACCGCGTCAGATCGATATCGAATCCGTCCTTGGTGCCATCCCGATCCATGCTCGTCAGGAGCACTTCACCCGCACCCAGGGACTCCGCCTTCCGGACCCACTCCAGCGCATCAAGGCCGGTGTTGGTCCTCCCGCCGGCAACAAAGACCTCCCAGCGAGCGGGATTGGAGCCTCGAACCCGCCTGGCGTCGATAGCGACAACCACGCACTGTGCACCAAAGAATCGCGATGCGCGCGAGATGAGACCCGGATCGCGGATAGCCGCCGAGTTGACCGACACCTTGTCGCATCCCGCGGCCAACATTCCTCGGATGTCATCGACACTGCGCATCCCGCCACCGACCGTGAGCGGAATGAAGACCTTCTCGGCGGTCTGGGTAGCGACCTCGCGCATGTAGGGGCGCTCCTCATGCGTGGCGGTGATGTCGAGGAAGACGATCTCATCAGCGCCAGCGCGATCATACGCCGAGGCAAGCTCGACCGGGTCCCCCATGTCCGCAAGATCGACGAAGTTCACGCCCTTGACCACTCGGCCTTTATCGACGTCCAAGCAGGGAATGACGCGGACTGAGAGCAAGCGCGATCACTACTCCGCGGGATTTCTTGCGGCAGACATCGCTTGCCGAAGGGTGAATTCGTTCTCATAGAGAGCCGTTCCGACGATGACTCCTTCTACCTGGTCGCCGATGGTTGCAAGGTCCCGGATATCGGTCAGCGTCGCCACTCCACCGCTCGCAATGATCTGTAGGTCCGTCTGATCGACCAGAGCACGATAGGCGCCGTAATTCACGCCGGTCCGGGTGCCGTCCCGCCCGATGTCGGTGTAGACTACCCGCCTCAGGCCAAGCACGCTGAGCTCCTGGATGAGTTCGAGGACACCCCTCTCTGTGCCCTGCTTCCAGCCTTCGATCGCGACTTTACCGTCCTTCGCGTCGATTCCAGCGACGATGCCCTCGTGCTTGTGGCAGGCTGCCTCCACTAAATCCGGGTCCGACACTAGCGCAGTGCCGAGAACAACCCTGGTGACACCCAGATCGAACAGCCTATCGATGGTATCCATGGACCGGACGCCACCGCCGGTCTGAATAGGCACATCCACAGCAGCCACGATCGCTGCGATGATCTCAGCGTTCCTCGGCTCGCCCAACACGGCACCATCGAGGTCGACGACGTGAATCCACTCCGCACCTTGGTCGGCCCACTGCCTGGCCTGGTCGACGGGGTCGTCGTTATAGATTTTCACGGCATCCAGACGCCCCTGGTAGAGGCGCACGGCTTTGCCGTCGAGGATATCGATCGCTGGTAGGATTTTCACTGCATCTTCTCCTGTACGATCCGGCCGAAGTTCGCCAGCAGGCGCAATCCGGCATCCGAAGACTTTTCGGGGTGGAACTGAACCGCAAAGACGTTCGGGCTTGCCTGGATCGCCGATGCAAAAGTCAGTCCGTGCTCGGTTTTTCCGATGATACAGGAATCCTGCGCGGGATTCAGCCGATAACTGTGAACGAAGTAGAAAGCCGACCCCGCAGGGATGCCATCAAAGAGCGGGCTGGGTTGCGGGTAAGCCACGGTGTTCCACCCCATGTGCGGCACTTTTACCACATCAGGGAGTCGGACGCAGGTTCCGGGTATCACCCCTAGGCCCGGCCATTCGCCATCTTCGAAGCCTGTCTCGGCGAGCATCTGCATCCCCAGGCAGATCCCGAGCAACGGCGTGCCGGAAGCTATCGCAGCCACAAGGGCCTCCTTGATGCCGCTGGCATCAAGATGCGCCATCGCATCACGAAATGCGCCCACGCCGGGCAAGACGATGCCATCGGCGGCGGCTATGGCCGAAGGATCGCTCGTGATCGAAACGCCATTGACGCCGGCCGACTCGAATCCCTTCTGCACGCTTCTGAGGTTGCCCATGCCGTAATCGACAACAGCGATCACAGGGCACCCTTTGTCGAGGGCACGCTCTTGACGCGCGGATCAAGCTCGACGGCGACACGAAGTGCCTGGGCCAGAGCCTTGAACACCGCTTCGATGATGTGGTGGCTGTTCTCGCCTGCGAGCATCCGTATGTGTACGGTCATGCCTGCATTGCTGGCAAAGGCGATGAGAAACTCCTTGGCAAGCGTCGTATCGAAGGTGCCGATGAATTCGATTGGCAGGTCGACCTCGTAGTGGAGTCCGCCTCGGCCGGAGATGTCGATCGCGGCGAGCACCAGCGCTTCGTCCATGGGAACGGTGGCCGAGCCGAAGCGCTTGATTCCCGACTTGTCGCCGAGTGCCTTAGCTACTGCCTGCCCCAAGACGATGCCTACGTCCTCGACCGTGTGATGCGCGTCGACCTCAAGGTCACCAGTGGCCTCGAGGGCGAGGTCGATCAGCGAGTGCCTGCCGAAAGCATCGAGCATGTGGTCGAAGAAGGGGATCCCGGTCCTCGCCGACACAACACCGCTACCGTCTAGGTCGACTTCAAGCTGAATCGATGTCTCTGAAGTGCCCCGCGCAATCGCTGCTTTCCGAGTCATGTCAGTCACTTCCCCGCCTCCTCTTGCGTGGCTGGATGGTCGGCAGCAGCCCCGCTGGTCATCATCTGTGAAAGCCGCCGAGCAGACAGGGCGGCCCTCATCGCCGTCAGGAACGCCGTGTTCTCCTCCGGCGACCCAATCGTCACGCGCAGGCAGTCCTGCAATCCTTCGGCGCGCGTTAGGTCGCGCACCAACACCGAGTGACTGTGGAGCAGGTCGTGCCACAGCGCACCGGCATGCTCGACGCGGAAGAGCACGAAGTTCGCCTCGGAGGAAAAGACCTCCACGCCGTCGAGCTCAGCGAGGCCGAAGACGATCCGGTCCCGCTCGCGCATGAGTTCGCGGATCGCACTCTCGAAAACGACCCTCTCGCGAAAGACCTTGAGCGCGACCCACTGCGAGAAGGCGTTCACCGAGTACGGCTGACGCACCTTGCGGATCTCGTCGAGAACATCTTCGTGGCCGAGAAGGTAGCCCACCCGCATGCCCGCAATCGAGAACGCCTTGGAGAAGGTCCTCAAGATGACCAGGTTGCGATGCCTGTCCATGTGCGGCCTCATGGTGTGCCTGGAGAACTCGAAGTACGCCTCGTCGACGACAACCAGCGCATCGGAAGCATTGAGGATGTCGATCAGCAGGGTTTCGGGGCATAAGTTACCAGTCGGGTTGTTCGGATTGGCGATCATCACGACGTCGATGTCGCCTTGTGCGAGCCGCTCTAGGACAGCGTCGCCTTCGACCTTGAACTCCGCGTCCCGCGGGATGCTGACGAGCTCGGTTCCAGTGATCTTTGCGTCGATGGCGTACATCGAGAAAGTCGGCGGCAGGTCCAGCACCTTGCGGTTGGGGCCACCCCATGCCAACAGGATGTCTAGAATCAACTCATCGCCACCGTTCCCGACAAGCACGTTGGCAGCATCCAGCCCGTTCGCTTCGGCGATGAGCGTTCTGAGTTCCCGGGCCGTGGGATCCGGATAGCGGTTGAACTGGAACTTGTCTATCCGCTGGGCGATCCAGGCTGCAATCTCCTTGGGGATGTTGTCGGGGTGCTCGTTGTTGGAGAGCACGACTTCGGCCTTGATGGCCTTGGCATCGTAAGGGACAAGCCCTTCGAGTGCGTCCTTGGGGTCCCTGACTTTCTTCATCGAGGCTCGCTCCCGCCTGTGTCATCATCGCCTTGTACGGGATCATCGTCCTCACTGAGTACCATCCCCAGCCTCAGTGCGATGGCCGCCTCGTGCGCCCACAAGCCTTCTCTGTTCGCAAAGGTCATGGCGTCGGGGCCCTCTGACTCGAGCGCCTCGAACGAGTAAGACAGCACCGACGACTTCTTGACGAAATCATCGACCGAAAGCGGATTCGAGAAGCGCGCGGTGCCTCCAGTGGGTAGTACGTGGTTGGGCCCGGCGACGTAGTCGCCCACGGATTCGGGCGTCCAAGGCCCCAGGAAGATGGCGCCGGCGTTCTTGATGCCGCTGAGCAGGTGGAACGCGTCCACCGTCTGGATCTCTAGGTGCTCAGGCGCGATCAGGTTCACCGCGTCGAGAGCTGTCTGCGTGTCGGGGCACACGATGAACACGCCATTCTCCGAGAG
Organism: Actinomycetota bacterium; assembly: GCA_023488435.1. Taxonomy (NCBI): domain Bacteria; kingdom Bacillati; phylum Actinomycetota; species Actinomycetota bacterium. The sequence continues at coordinate 15,197 of JAMDCK010000021.1, read as the reverse complement.
GGACTGCGCGGTGATCTCCCCCCTTGGGGACTCGCCGAGAAGCACTCCCAGCGCCTCCTCGACCTCTGCGGGAAGGTCCGGGTCGGTGGTCACCAAGTAGGTGGCCGCACGGGGATCGTGCTCCGCCTGCGCCATGAGGTCGATCGCCACGAAGAGCGGGACCGCGGTCTCGTCGGCGAGTATCAGTACCTCCGAAGGACCGGCAAGCATGTCGATTCCGCAATCGCCCATCACGAGCTTCTTGGCGGCGGTCACATAAGCGTTGCCCGGGCCGACGATCTTGTCGACACGCGGGATCGATCGCGTTCCGAATGCCAGGGCGGCGATCGCCTGCGCCCCGCCCACCTTGTAAATCTCGTCGATGCCGACGATCGCGGCAGCGGCCAGCGTGTACGGGTTGATGTTCCCGCTTGAATCGGGCGGGGCCACCATGACGACCTCGTCCACGCCTGCGACCAGCGCAGGAATCGCGCCCATCAGCACGCTTGAGGGGTAGCACGCCCGTCCGCCGGGCACATAGATGCCTACGCGCGAGAGCGGCGTGACCTTCTGTCCCAGGAATATCCCGCCCTCGTGAGTCGTGAACCACGACTGCGTCACCTGGCGGGCATGGAAATCCTCGATCGCCGAGGCGGCAGCCGAGACCGCGTCGAGAAACTCATCGTCGACGGAGGTCATAGCGTCCGAGATCTCCTCGGCGGTTACCCGAAGGGTGGTGAGCTCGACGCTATCGAAGCGCTTGGTGTAGTCGAAAAGCGCCTCGTCATCGCGTCGACGGACCTCGTCGATGATCCTTGCCGCTACGGACAGTACCTCAGCGTCGATGCTGGAAGTGCGCGCAAGTTGGTCCTCGGTGAGCTTGGCTCCTGGTTCGAGATCTATTCGGCGGATCATCGTTGAATCGACCTTTCCTCGTGTCGCCCGGGAAATCCGGCGATCATCTTCATTGTACCTTCAGACCGCCCAAAGCCTGCACGAGTTCACCGACTTGTAATGAACGGGTCCGCAGACTGCCGGGATTGGCGATGAATCTCGCCGAAGCGAACATGACATCCTCGACGATCCGCAGATCGTTTTTGCGCAGGGTGGTCCCAGTCTGCGTGATGTCGACGATCTGGTCCGCCATGCCGATGAGTGGGGCGATCTCGATGTTGCCGTTTAGCTTGACGACCTCGACCTGCACGCCTTTTCGCGAGTAGTGGCGCTCGGTGATGCGCGGGTACTTGGTCGCCACACGGATGACGCCGAGGTGCTCGTACACTTGCTGCGGGTCTTCGCGCGGGACCAGCGGCTCGGCGACGACCATCTTGCACGCCCCAAACCCGAGGTCGAGTATCTCCACGACGTCAACCTGGAGTTCTGCGAGCACGTCCGCGCCTGCGATACCGACATCGGCGGCGCCAGTGGCAACGTAGATGGGGATGTCGCTTGGCTTGCTGATCACGAACTCGAAATCGTCGGTGACCACGATGAGTTGGCGGCCGGACTCCTCGAGTCCGCGCGTGTCGACACCGATGCGCGAGAGCACATCGACGGCCCCTGAGAACAGGGCGCCTTTCGGGATTGCGAACCGAAGTCGCGATCTGCTGGCGGCTTCGTGGGCTTCGATCGAGCGCTTCACGATCACGAGCGCACCTCCGACTCTCTTTCGGCTTGGCTAGGCGGCTCGCCGAAGGGCTCGGACAGCGTGCCGGTGACGCTCGCATCGCTGCCGAGGACCACGACGCCGTCTGCCGAGGCCCACAAAGCGAGCTTCGCTGCGAACTGCGGACCCTCTTCGGCGACGCTGGCCCGATCCCCGCAAGCGAGACGCACCCGCCACCCCGCGGCCCGAAGCTTGGCTGCCGCCACGAACGATTGCTGCGCCTCGCCGCCGAGAACAGCGTCCAGGGCTCGGGAGGGCTTCACGCCGCCCTGCTCGGAAAGTGCGATGTGCACCCTCTCGAGTCCGAGCGCAAAGCCAGCGGCCGGACAAGGGTCGCCGAACTCCGACATCACCGGGTCGTATCGGCCGCCTCCGCCGATTGCGACGCCGAGCTGCGGCGCGAAGACCTCGAGGACCATGCCTGCGTAGTAGTCGAACGACCTCATGGTGCCCAGGTCGATCGAGACGAACTCCTGGACGCCAGAGGCTTCGAGTAGATCCCACGTGGCGCCGAGAAGATCGAGGGCAGCCGCGACTCCAGCGAAGGATCCCGCTACCTGCGAACACTCGGCGATCACCTCGCGGCCACCGCGCAGGCGCGGAACGACCCTGAGTGCAGAAGCGACTGCAGAATCGAGTCCTTCGCGAGCGGCCAAAAGGTCGATGGCCACGAGATTGCGCTTCTGAGCTGCCTCGATGACAGCATCTTTCCACTGGGAGTCCATATCGGACGATGTGATGATCGACCGCAGGACCTCCACGGTGCCCACAGCGACCACGAACCCGCGAAGCCCCGTAGCTCGAAGGGACTCGACGAGCGTGCCGACCACTTCGGCATCGGCGACAGGGCCGCTCGCACCGATAAGCTCGAGTCCGACCTGGGTGAACTGCCGGGCCTGCCCGCGCAACGAGACTTGCTCGCGGAAGACCTCCGAGCTGTAGCTGAGCCGGTGTGGTCCGGGCGACTGGGAAAGCCGCGTCGCAGCAAGCCTCGCGATCGGGACCGACATCTCTGGGCGCAGTGCTAGCAAAGTTCCGTCGGTATCGACGAACGGGAACACGGTTCCCTGGAGCGACTTGCCTACGCCGACCTGGAGCGTCGTGTACTCTTCGACGATCGGGGTCTCAACGATCGAATACCCCCAGGCGGCCAGTGCCTCGATGATCGACCTCGATATCTGGTCACGCTCGCGAGCCTCACGTGTGAGGATGTCGCGAAAGCCTCTTGGTGTCGTGGGTCTCATTGCAGTTCAATCTCCTCTACGGCCACTTCATCGCACTATAGTGATAGAGTGCTGGAGTAGCATACCACATGCCGAAGGCGAGTCAACCCCTCGCAGGTGCGTCCCCAACCTACGTGCGGACGCACGCACCGCCGAACATCTCCATGAGCCCAGCGTGAAGACCGTTCTCGTAGCGATCCACCATGCCGCAGGCGAAGACCCGGACTGATCCGGAGCCACGCAGATGCAGTTCAAGGGTGTCACTCCCCGGATAGCGATCCACCAGCTCTTTGAGCTCATCGAATCTGCCGTTCGCAATGGCCGCGTGATCGGTCTCTACGACCACTTTGCCGGGCTTACGCACGCGCTCTGTGGGCTCGAGGGCAGTCACGTCCATCACGATAAGCTTGCGCCCACGGTCATCCTCTTCGATCTTGGCCTTGAGGCACACCTGCGCTTCCTCGGCGATTAGATCGCGGAACTTGTCGAACATCTGCGGGAAAAGCACCGCTTCCACGGAGCCGCCAAGGTCTTCCAAGGTCATGATGGCCATCATCTTGCCGGCCCTCGTCGGCTTACGGTCGACCGCCGAGAGGATCCCTGCGAATCTGGCGATGGTGCCTGCAGGCAGGTCCTCGACCTCAAGCAAGCTGTAATCTGCGGCCTCGCGGATTTTCCCCGCGATGGCTTTGAGCGGATGATCGGAGACGTAGATGCCTAGCATCTCCTTCTCGAACGTCAGCTTGATCTTCTTGTCCCACTCCTCGCCTGAGGGCTCGGGGATATCATCGATGCCGCCAACATCCTCTGCCGAGAAGAGATCGAACATCGAGACCTGACCGCTCTGGCGATCCTTGTGGCGCCTGGCCGCGAGCTCCACGCACTCATCGACCAGGCCTGATAGCTGCATGCGAGAGTATCCGGTGGAGTCGAAAGCACCCGCCTTGACCAGCGCTTCCAGGGTCTTCTTGTTGAACTTGCCCGCCTCGACGCGCTCACAGAAGTCATGCAGCGATGAGAACGGGCCGCCCTTCTCGCGCGCTTTCAGTATCTCTTCCACGACGGCTTCACCCACGCCACGGATGTCCGCCAGCCCGAATCTGATGCCCTCATCCACGGCCGTGAACCGCTTGTTCGACGAGTTCACATCCGGCGGCAGAATCTTGAGGCCAGCGCGATTGCACTCGGCGACGTACTTGACGATGTTCTCGGTCTTACCCTGATGGCTGCTGAGCACTGCCGCCATGTACTCGCTTGGGTAGTGCGCTTTGAGGTAAGCGGTCTGCAGCGTGATCAGCCCATAAGCTGCCGAGTGCGATTTGTTGAACGCATACTCGGCGAAGGGCTCGATGTCGTTCCACATGCTCTCAGCGAGCTTGGCGTCGTAGCCGTTGCCTTTGGCACCCTCGACCCAGTCGCCTTTGAGTGCCGCCAGAACATCTGTGAGCTTCTTGCCCATCGCCTTTCGCAGCTTGTCCGCTTTAGCCGCCGAGAAGCCACTCATCTCCATCGAGATGCGCATGACCTGTTCCTGGTAGACGACGGTGCCGTACGTCTCCTTCAGGATCGGGGCCAGTCGATCGTCGTAGTAGGTGACCTCCTTGCGACCGAGCTTGCGCTCGACGAAGTCGTCGACCATGCCCGACCCGAGTGGACCGGGGCGATAGAGCGCAAGGATGGCCACCACGTCCTCGAAGGTGGTCGGCTTCATCTTCTTCAGAAGCTGTCTCATGCCAGCCGATTCGACCTGGAAAACACCCATGGTGTCTCCTCGGCTAAGGAGGTCGAAGGTCTTCTTGTCGTCGATGGGAATCTGCTCGGGGTCGATACGCAAACCATGTCGTTCTTCGATGCCCCGGACAGCATGGGCGATCGCAGTTAGCGTCCTGAGTCCTAGGATATCCATCTTGAGCAGGCCGAGGTCGCCCACGGTCACGCCGTCCCACTGCGTGATGACCGCGCCACCCTTCGTGTCGTACTTCACTGGCACGTGGGTACGAACGGGATCCGGGCAGATGACCACTCCGGCCGCATGGACTCCTTCGCCTCGGACGATGCCCTCGAGCGCGCGGGCGGCGTCGACGATCTTCTTGGTGTCGATGTTGGTGTCGTAGTCGGCCTTGAACTCCGAGTTCTGAGCAAGCGACGAGTCGATAGTGCCTTTGAGGTCCTCGACGATCATCTTGGAAATGCGATCCGGCACCCCATACGGATAGCCGAGAACCCGTCCTGCATCACGAACAGCAGCGCGGGCCTTCATGGTGCCGAAGGTGATTATCTGTGCGACCTTGTCCTCACCATATTCATCGATCATGTACTGGATCACGTCGCCACGACGTTCGTCGTCAAAGTCGATGTCGATGTCGGGCATCTCGCTTCTCTCTGGATTGAGGAAGCGCTCGAACAGAAGGCCGTTGGCTATCGGATCCAGCGTGGTAATGCCTAGCGAGTATGCAATGATCGACCCGGCCGCTGATCCTCTTCCGGGGCCGACCCCGATTCCCTGCCCCTTCGCCCACTGCACGATGTCAGCCACGACGAGGAAGTACGGCGCAAAGCCGTGTTCGTTGATGACGGCGATCTCAGAGTCGAGTCTTGCCATGACGCTATCGGGCACTGGATCGCCGTACCTCACTTTGAGCCCCTTGACGCACTGCTCGTGCAGGTACCCCTCTTGCGTCATGCCTTCCGGAACCGGGAAGACCGGGAGGTGCAGACTGTCGAAGTCGATGTCGACCGAACACTTCTCGGCAATCTCAAGCGTGTTGGCGAGAGCCTGCGGGTACGCCGACATGACCTCGGCCATCTCGGCAGGTGACTTCATGTAGAACTCCGTGCTCGAGAACTTCATGCGCTTCTCGTCGCTCAGAGTGGTGCCGGTCCCGATGCAAAGTAGCAGGTCCTGGGTGGTGCTGTCCTCCTGCGAGATGTAGTGGATGTCGTTGGTCGCCACGAGCGGCAAGCCTAACTCCTCGCCGAGGGCTGCGATCTTCTCGCACAGTTGGCGCTGGGTCACCCCGTTGTCGGCGACGATCCCCTGATCCTGGATCTCGAGGTAGAAGTCGCCAGGCGCGAAGATCTGCGAGTACTTGATCGCCCACTCCCGGGCCTGTTCGACCATGCCCAGCTCGATTGACTTGCTCACGATTCCGCTCATGCAGGCGCTCGTCCCAATGAGACCTTCCGAATGCTGAGTCAACAACTCCATGTCGATCCGCGGCTTGTAGAAGAAACCCTCGACCGCGGCAGCGCTCAGTAGCGATTTGAGGTTCGCCAAGCCGATATCGTTCTTGGCGAGCAGCAACAGGTGATAAAGCTCCGGCTTACCCTCCCGTTGAGATATCGACCCCGGCGTGAAATAGACCTCGCAACCGATGATCGGCTTGACCCCCGCCTTCTTGGCCTGGCGGAAGAAGTCGACGGCCCCATAGATGTACCCGTGATCGGTCAATGCCAAAGCGGGCATCTTGTGCTCAGCGGCCTTGCTCACAAGATCCGTGATGCGAGCCGCACCGTCGAGCAGCGAATACATTGAGTGTGTGTGCAAGTGGACGAAGGACATGTCAGCGCTCGCCTGGCCCCTCATCGAGCCTTGCGATGATCGTGCGATAGCCATCGGCCCCGTAGTTCAGTGCCTTGCTGACTCGACTGATCGTGGTCGCCGAAGCACCCGTGGAGTGCCTAATCGCCGAGTAGTGCTCTCCTGCCGCCAACATCCGCGCCACTCGAAGCCGCTGTGCCATGTCCTGAACCTCGCGCACAGTGCACAGATCCTGCAGCAGCGCGTAGGCTTCATCCGGGTTCTGAATCGAGGCTAAAGCCCTCAGCAGTTCATCTACCTCAGGTGTTCGAAGGCGATCGACAGACACTCGGCGGTTCCTCCAGGGATTGGCGGTCGGGCACAACATATCGTAGATAGGATACCACCCGAAACGACATATTGCGTCCGCTCATAGCCGAAAGGCGGCCACGATTCGACAGACGGCGCATGCCCTTCAGACGACAGTGTTCGTAAGCGAGCCAATGCCCTCGATGCGCACCTCGACCTTGTCTCCAGGGCGGACTGCGCCTATCCCCGCCGGAGTGCCCGTGAGCACCACATCGCCGGGCAGAAGCGTCATGACCCCGCTGATGAACGACACCAGATCGTACACGCCGAAGATCATCTCGCTGGTGCGTGCAGCCTGCCTCACCTCGCCGTTGATGATCGCCTCGACGAGGAGGTCGTCGGGCTCGACGTCGGTCTCGACCCAAGGCCCCAAAGGGCAGAAGCCGTCGAAGCTCTTGGCGCGGGTCCACTGGCCGTCGCGGCGTTGGATTTCGCGAGCGGTCACGTCGTTAGCGCAGGTGTAGCCAAGGATGCTCTGTCTGGCTTCGGCAGGCGAGGCATTATGCGTGTGCCTACCGATGACCACTGCCAGTTCGGCCTCGTAATCGACCTGACCGATGCCCGGCGGGATGACGATCTCGCCTTCAGGTTTGTTGATGGTGGTCGGGGGCTTGAGGAAGATCACCGGCTCTTGCGGAATCGGCTGGCCCAACTCAGCTGCATGTCCTCGATAGTTCAGGCCCACACAGACGATCTTTGTTGGAACGACAGGGGTGAGGAGTGATGCCTCGTGCAGTGATAGGGTGCGCTCCGTCTCCCACGCCGCAAAAGGCTCGTCGGAGATCAGAGTGACGGTCTGAGCGTCCGCTAGTCCATAGCGGCAATCACAGTCGCTAAGGACTCTGACGACGCGCATCTTGCGCCTCCGGATCTCATCTATGCCGTACCCCTGGTCTATAGATTCCATACGGAAGCCGCGAATCCTTTATCGTCTATGCAGTCTTCGGGCCGTGATCACACTGCGCCAGCGGATGGGCCAGCCCGTGCTCCACTCCATCGACGAGCGCATCCCACGATGCCTCGATGATATTCTCGCTAACGCCCACCGTCCCCCAAGACTTCTCGCCATCGCTCGTCTCAATGAGAACTCGGGTGACTGCCGCAGTCCCCTTCTTCTCCTCCAGGACCCGCACTTTGTAGTCGACGAGCTCGAAGTCCTCCAGGTGCGGATAGAATCTGCCCATCGCGATTCGGAGCGCCTTGTCCAAAGCGTTGACCGGACCGTTGCCTTCGGCGGTTGCGATATACCGGTGGCCGCCGACGTGGATCTTGATGGTCGCTTCGGTCGCCACTTTGCCGTCCTCGCGCTTCTCCATGATGCAGCGGAACGACTCGAGGCGGAAAAGCGGCTCGTAGGTACCCAGCTTCTTGCGCAACATCAGTTCGAGCGATCCGTCCGCGGTCTCGAAGCTGTAACCCTCGTGCTCGAGCTGCTTGATGCTGTCGAGGACTTCGGCGACCGTCTCGGCATCACCGGTAAGGTCGATGCCCATCTCCTTCGCCTTCATCGTCAAGGACGCTCGGCCGGCGAGTTCGCTCACGACCACTCGTGCGAGATTGCCCACCGACGCAGGGTCGATGTGCTCGTAAGCCTCGGGCAGCTTCGCCGCGGCGCTAGCGTGCACGCCGCCTTTGTGCGCGAACGCCGAGATGCCCACATAGGGCTGATGCGGGTAAGGCGAGAGGTTGGCTGTCTCGGCGATGAAGTGGCTGACCTCTGTGAGCAGCTTGAGCTGCTCTTTGGTGATGCACTCCTTGCCCATCTTGAGCACGAGCGACGGGATGATCGTCAGCAGGTCGGCGTTGCCAGCGCGCTCGCCATAACCGTTCGCGGTTCCCTGAACCTGGACGCAGCCAGCCTCGACCGCAAGCAGCGAGTTGGCCACGGCGCAACCGGTATCGTTGTGAGCGTGGATCCCCAACGGCGCATCGATGACTAGCGACATCGCAGTCACTGCCGAGAGCACCTGATGTGGCATCATGCCGCCGTTCGTGTCACAGAGCACGATCGCATCCGCACCGGCCGAAGCAGCCGCCTGACACACCTCGATCGCATATGACGCATCGTTGGCGTAGCCGTCGAAGAAGTGCTCAGCATCGAAGAAGACCTGCTTGCCGGCCGCCTTGAGGAAAGCGACGCTATCGTGGACCATGCGCACGTTCTCAGCCAGAGTCGCACCGAGCGCCTCGGTCACGTGGAGATCCCACGCCTTACCGAAGATGCACAGCGTGTCACACCCGGTCTCCAGCAACGCCAGAAGTCCCGGATCGGTCTCCGCCGAGGCACCCTTTCGGCAGGTAGCGCCAAAGGCGGTGATCTGAGCGTTCTCGAACGCAACGTCGCGGACGCGCTTGAAGAACTCGGCGTCCTTTGGGTTGGAACCCGGGAATCCGCCCTCGATGTAGTGTATGCCGAGGACGTCGAGGCGTTGGGCGATGCGGATCTTGTCTCCAACCGAAAGCGTGAGGCCCTCTCGCTGGGTCCCGTCGCGCAGTGTGGTGTCGTAAAGAGTGATCATCCGAGTCGCCTACCCTGCGGGTCGTGTCCGGTTATACATGCTCGATCCAGTGTGCGAAAGCCGGTTCCTTGCCCTCCACGACTCGGAAGAAGTACTTCTGCAGCTCCACCGTGATCGGTCCAGGCTCCCCTATCACTCGGCCGTCGACCGAGTTGACGGGGACGACCTCAGCTGCTGAGCCGGTCATGAACATCTCGTCGGCTGTGTAGAGGTCGGTGCGCACGAGCGAGGTCTCCCTGACCTCGATGCCCAGTGCGCAGGCAAGATTCATGATGCTGTCGCGCGTGATGCCTTCAAGGATGCCGTCCGAGACAGGCGGTGTGTGGATCACACCCTTCTTGATGATGAAGAGGTTCTCGCCGGTCCCTTCGCAAACCTTACCTTCCTCGTTCAGAAGCACCGCTTCGGCGTAGCCATGTCGGTTCGCTTCGATCCTGGCGAGCGAGGAGTTGATGTACTGACCGGTGGCCTTGATCGCCGGTGGGGTCGAGTTGATCCCGCGCTGTCTCCAGCTCGAGACGCCGACGGCCACGCCGTGCTTGATGGCTTCCTCGCCCAGATAGGTCGCCCACGGCCATGCCGCGATGGCTATGCCGACCGGTGCCGGGAGCGGATCAAGGCCCATGACACCGTAGCCGCGGAAGACGAGTGGACGCACGTAGCAGGACTGAAGGCGGTTGACTCGGATGAGGTCTTTGACCGCGGCGACCGTCTCGTCGACGCTGTAGCCTATATCCATCAGGAGCATCGCAGCGCTACGCTCCAGGCGCTCCATGTGCTCTGTCAGGCGGAAGACAGCGGGGCCGTCGTCGGTCTTGTAGCAGCGGATGCCTTCAAAAACCCCGGAGCCGTAGTGGAGAGCGTGTGTGAGCACGTGGACCTGCGCCTTGTCCCAGTCGACGAGTTCGCCGTCCATCCATATCTTCTCGGCCTTGGATAGAGCCATCTGTGCACCCCTTCACTTCCGCTTCGCCCGTTGTAGCCTCACAGTTTACTCCAAAGCGGCGGTGCCATGACAGGGGCGGTGTGATCCGGGTGTCTGGGACTGAAAGCTACGTGGTCTGTGGCTGCGTGGATTTCTCTGGAAAGAGCGAGATCAGTGAGGACAGAAAGACTTGCACTGCGAAGAACAAGAGTCCGACCTCGGCACTGAGACCGATCGCAGGTGCTTCGACGTTGAGGATCGATGCCAAGACAGCAGTTGAAGCGCCCGAGACGATCAACCGGCGACGCGCCGTCCACTCTCGGGGGACCAATAGCCCTGGCGCTAGAGGCAACAGGTATCCGGTGACGATGACTACAGCCCGGATCGCCTCAGCGGTCTGGGGCAGCGCTGGAATCACGACGAGGATCGCAACGAGGAAGAAAGCTGCTTGGAGCGCAATCACTCCGAGCAGTCGAACAGCATATCTCATCCAGGCGCTTCTCCCCACGGGTGCACTCCCTCCAAGATCGGCGCATTCGCTTGGAGCTCGGTTGCCCGTCACCGATCCGCCCCATCGACCACCAGCTTATCATCGACCAAGCGAACTGCCAGTGCCTGCGGTTTGATGGGCTCCGATGCATCGCTCGACATCAACAGTAGCCCAGCAGGAACGTCGTCTTGCTGCTCGTAGAAAACCTGCGCCACATGGTAGATGGCCGCCGACCCAAGATGGTCCACCACCGTCACATCGAAACTACCTGCGAATCCCTGCTCCCCAGGCTCCGCAGAAAGCCAACAAGCCAAAAAGCCTGCAAGATTGAAGGTGTCCGCCGATGCGGGATAGTCATCCGGCCAAGCACCCCAAACGACTTCCCGATCGGTGAAGGCGAGGGACTCACCTCTGATCCAGCCGTCTTGAACCGAAAATCGCGCCGTGGCCCAGTACCCACCATAATCGACCGATGCTCCCTCGGAGGGCCACATCACAGCCTCGATGGAGTGCTGCTCTCCCCTGCTTGTGACCTGGGCCTGTGCCTCGAAGATCAGGGGGATGACATGATAGACGGTCACATCACCAACGACCTGCGGGACTTTGAGTCCCACGAGGATGTGCTCGCCCCCGGCGCCATCCCAGGAGCCGCCCCCTTGCAAGATGCCGGTGGCTTCGAACGATCCATCCTCGTTGATTGCAAGCCAGTCGGTAGATGAGGAAGCCCCTTCGATCACCGCGTCGCGAAGAGCGCCCCGGGCTTCGAGGGCTTGCTGCTCAGTGAAGGTTGAGGTTGGGAGCTCGGTCAGGAGGCGCTCAGCGCCCTCTTCAGGGGTCTCCAAGACCGACGTTTGTGCATCGGTGGGCGCTTCGGGAGTCGTACACCCCATAATGCCGAGTGCTGTGATCGCAAGGATTGAAGTCAGAATGGATGTGCGTATCGCGTTGTTCAATCGGTAACCGTCGCCTCTCAGCATCGGTGCCCCTTTCATCCATGTGGAGTCGAAGTCCCCCGCGGGTCTTTCCGGTAACCGAAGAGTGAAAGTTGAACCCTCGCCAGGAGTGCTCTCGACAGTCAATGTGCCGCCAAGCAAGGTCGTCAGGGTGCGGGATATCGGAAGTCCTAGGCCAGTGCCTTCCACCGCACATGGGGGATTTTGTCGAGCCTTCACGAAATCCTCGAAGATGCGTTCATAATCTGTGGCCGAAATCCCGCAGCCGGTGTCGATGACCGAGAAGGCGACCTCGCCGTCGGCGGGGCGCCACGCACGGATTGTGATCGAGCCCTCGTCTGTGAACTTGATGGCGTTGCCGAGCAGGTTCAGCAGTATCTGCCTGACACGGATGCGATCAGAATCCAGCAGAAGGGCTGGCTCGGATACCTCGTGCGAAAGCAAAAGCGACTTGCTCGCCGCCTGAGGCGCTACTGATTCCACGACTTCCCTCACTAGCTCCTCCACCGAGAAAACCGTGCGTGTCAGCTGGACGCTACCCGCCTCGATGCGCGACAGATCGAGGATGTCGTTGATGAGCTCAAGTAGATGCTTGCCGGATAGGTTGATCATCTCAAGCTGCTTTTCTTGCTCCCCAGTCGTCGGCCCTGCTGCTCCTTGCAGTAACAGGGACGAAAATCCAATCACCGAGTTCAACGGCGTCCGAAGCTCATGGCTCATCGAGCGCAGGAACACGGTCTTCGCTTCGTTGGCAGAAGTGAGCTGCTCGTTGACCTCCCTGAGATCCTCGAAAAGGGTCTGCAGTTCCTGCAGGGCCGCTGAGAGCTCCTCGGTGCGCTCATCCACCAGCTGCTCGAGGTTCTCGTTGAGCTGCGCAAGTTCGAGTTTTGTCAGCTTCTCTGAGGTGATGTCCTCATAAGTGCCAATCACCCCGATGATGCTCCCGTGTTCGTTCCGCATTGGAACCTTGTTGGTGCGCAGCCAAATACTCTCGCCTGTTGCCGACAGCCCGGGCTCCTCAACTCCCAGCGGCATCGCCCCGTTGTCGATAACATTGCGATCGTCGGCTCGGAACGATTCGGCTTTTTCCGCCCAACTTAGGTCATAGTCGCTCTTGCCCGCAATTTCATCTGGCGAGGCATACCCGGCATCGACTGCAAACGGTTTATTGCATCCAAGGTATCGCGACTCAAGGTCCTTCCAGAAGACTCTGACGGGAATGGTGTCGAGAATATCTTGCAGAAGCTGACGAGCCGCCGCCGCTTCGATCTGCGCCTCTTTGAGTGAGGTGATGTCCGTGTCAACGCCGAGCATGCGCAACGGAGTGCCCTGCTCATCGCGGTGAGTGACACTCCCGATGCACAGGGTCCACAGCCATGCCCCGTCGGCATTCATCGTTCGATATATAGCCCTGTATTCGGGAGCTGCGCCCTCGATGTAATCCCTCAACTCGGCCTCAACACGGGTCCTGTCGTCGGGATGGAGTCGCCCTGCCCACGCGGAGTACGATTCAACGAAAGTGTCTGGGTCGAATCCATACATCGTGGCGAAAGAGCGGTTGATCTCAATCCGACCCGTTGGGATGTCGTAGTCCCAAAATCCCTGGCTCGCCGCCTCTGATGCCAAAGAAAGCCACTGTTGGCTCAGGGTCAGAGCTTGCTGAGTCGCCAGTCGCTCGCGTTCCGACTCGAAAAGGGCAGCCCTCTGAGAGAGGTCGATCCGCTGCTTGATCATCCCCGCAGTGCCGACGGCTGAGGGCATCAGAATCAAGGTGCCGATCCATATCGTCCACGCTTCGAGCCGCCACCCCGCGAATACCTCTTCCTCGTCGATCTTGGTAACGACACTCCAAGGAGTGCTTGGAACTTGATCTAACCTAGCAAGTACACGCACGCCTCTGTAGTCTTCTCCGTGCATCGTCCCGATCTCTCCAAGCACCGCGTTGACGGCGGGGACGCCGGTGCGAGTCAGCGGAACCCTGAAGGACAGATCGGAATTATCGACATGTCGTAGATTGTTGAGGAAGTGGACGTATTCGCCGTCACGTCTGAGCAGCACGGTCTCGGCAGTTTCACTGCCGAGCGGATCCACGGCGATCAGCGGAAAGAGAGTAGCCTCGGCGTTCATGCAAAGGAACACAACACCTGTGACTTGCCGCTCTACGGCGGTGGAATCGAAGAGCGGTGCCACTAGATGCACCTTTGCATGTTCTCCCTCGGCTGCGACATAGGGATCGGTGATCTGCGGCTGCCCCGTCTGCATCGCTTTCTCAATGGCGCGAAGCAGCGGGTCAGTCATGTGCGGACTCACCGCGCCTGAAGTCATTCTAATCAAACCGGAACCATCGGCTATGGTCGCTCCCGTGTAGTAGCTGGGAGCGTACGAAGTCGAAAGCCACTGGGCAACAAGCGCCTCGTCGAGGCTGTCGGGCTCTTCAATCCACACCGCAACCCTTGTCGCGCCGATAGAGGCCGTCACATGACCGGCGTCCCGAAAACGCTCTTCACGCCACTGCACGATCTGGTCGACTTTGACGGCAGAAACTGTCGTGAGGGAGTGTTTGGCGCTCTCATCGAAGAAATCGCGCTGGGTGAGGAAGAGCAAGTAGCCACCGACACCGATCAGCACCAAGGCCGAAACCGTGCTGACGATGAGCCAGGCTGGTGGCGATGACTTCGATTGTTGAGCAGCATGCATGTCGGGGAGCCTATCCTCAGTTTATGCGGCTGGCGACCATGTCTCCCATCGCCGAAGTGCCGACCCGCTTGTCGGGGGAGGTGGTCTCATCCGCGATATCAGCGGTCCGCCAGCCATCGGCGAGTACATGCTCGATCGCCGAGGAGAGGCGATCCGCGGCATCGTTCATGCCGAAACTGTGTCTGAGCATCAGCTCGACGGAGAGCAACATCGCGAGCGGATTGGCGACACCTTGGCCTGCGATGTCCGGCGCACTGCCGTGGCTGGGCTCGTAGAGCGCGGAGCCGTCACCCAGAGATGCGCTGGCAAGCATGCCGAGTGAACCTGTGAGCATCGAAGCTTCGTCGGAGAGTATGTCGCCGAACATGTTCTCGGTGACGATGACATCGAACTGGGCCGGCCACCTGATGAGCTGCATCGCGGTGTTGTCCACGAGCTGGTCGACAAGCTCGATGTCTGAGAACTCCTCGGCGTGTAAGCGGTGGACGATCTCGCGCCACATCCGGCTGGTCTCGAGCACGTTGGCCTTGTCGACCGAGTGAACGCGCCCGGACCGCGTCCGCGCGGCCTCGAACGCGGTGCGCGCGATGCGCTCGACCTCGAACTCGCGATAGTCCATCGTGTCGAACGCGCGTTGGCCCGGCCCGCCGCCCGTACCCGCGCCGGCCACGTTGTAGAGGCGCTGCCTCTCGCCGAAGTAAAGTCCGCCAGTCAGCTCGCGCACGATGAGCATGTCGACGCCGTCGAGCACCTCAGGCTTGAGTGCGGACGCACCCACGAGCGCTGGGAAGAGCTTGACTGGCCGCAGGTTCGCATAGAGCCCCAGCGCCTTGCGTATGCCGAGAAGCCCCTGCTC
>JAMDCK010000020.1 GCA_023488435.1 Actinomycetota bacterium | reverse complement strand
GTCGCTCGAATCACATGCCGAGCCACACCGCCGCATAGAAACCTGCGACAGCGACCACGCTGGTCAAAGCCGTACCCCATGCGATGTCTATCACCGAGATCTTCCAGGGCCAGCCGCGTATGGTCGACAGGTTGGTTAGGTCGTAGGTCGCGTAGGCAAGACAGCCCAGGAGCGCCCCTCGCCAAAGAGCACCTCCGACTTGGCCCTCCTCGACTCCAGGCAGGACAGCGAGCGCGATGACGCCGACCACGTACAGCAGGTAGAAGCCTGCTGCCACCCCGAGCTTGGGATTGTCGGCGAGTAAGTCGCCCAGAAGCGGCTTGTATATCCGCGGTGTCGCCGTGAGCAGCCACACCAGGTCTATCGCGAAGAACACCGCCGCGCAGATCAAGTACAGAACGACCAAATCTATGAGTGACATGAGCGACCTCCTGATCCGCGAGCCGCATCCGCGAGACTACGACTCGAGCTTGACCTGCATGACATCGATGCTTCCAAACAAGAACCCGGTCCGACAGTAAGCCAGGTAGTAGTGCCACATCCGAATGAAGCGCTCGTCGAAACCGAGCTCTCTGACCTGCGGTAACGCAGCCTCGAACCGCTCTGCCCAGGCCTCCAGCGTTCGCGCGTAATCCCTGCCGAAGAAGTACGGCTCGGACACCGCCAGGCCCTCGAATTGCGCGACGCTCTTGAACCGCTCGGGGCTTGGCAGCATCCCGCCCGGGAAGATGTAGCGCTGGGTGAAGTCGGGGATCCTTCGGTACTCCTCGAATCGTGCGTCTTCGATCGTGATCACCTGTATGGCAGCGGCAGCACCCGGATCGAGCAGCCCTTTTACGCTGCGGAAGAACGTTGGCCACCACTTCTCGCCGACCGCCTCGAACATCTCGATCGATGCGATGCCGCTGAATGTCCCCGGCATCTCTCGGTAGTCCTGCAGGCGTATGTCCACCCGCCCTTCGAGGTCTTCTCGGCGGACGAGCTCGCGCGCGAGTTGGGCTTGCTCCTCGGAAAGCGTGATCCCGGTGACTCGGCAGCCAGACTCCTTCGCTGCGTGTGCCGCGAATCCGCCCCAGCCGCACCCGAGCTCGAGGATGTGGTCGCGAGCGCCCGGCTGCAGCAGGTCGAGGATGCGGTCCCACTTGCGGCGCTGAGCGGTGGCGAGCTGGTCTCGGCCGAGCCCCTCGCCCCCAGCACCCGTGAAGCACGCCGAGGAGTACGTCATCGTTTCGTCGAGCCACAGTTTGTAGAAGTCGTTGCCCAGGTCGTAGTGGTAGGCGATGTTGCGCTTCGCTCCGCCGCTCGGATCGTTGTCGCGCTTCTGATGCCAGAGCCGATGGAACGGCCGCATGATCGGTGGGACGTTGGCGACCCAACCTGCCGAGAGGTTCGCATGCCCGAAGTCCAACACGGCTCCAAGGTCTGGCGAGTCCCACAGGCCGTCCATGTAGGTTTCCGCGACTGCGATGGTGCCGCCTGAGATGATTCGGCGGACAACGGCATTGTCGTGGATTTTTAGGAACGCCGAAGGCCCAGGCTGGGGTCCTGCGAACCGATGCTGCCCTCCGTCCGGAAGCTCGATGGTGACATCACCACACCGGACCCTCCGCAGCACCGCGCCTGCTGCAAGGTGCAGCGGGCCTGGAATGGTTCGGCTGGATCGGTGCGGCGCTGACATCACAGTGATGTCCTCTCGGAGGGGGCGGGTACGCGTTGGTGGAAGGGGACTTTCTTGGCGATCAGCTTGAGTGCTTGCCAGTGGATCCTGATGAGGGCCACGCCGCTCACCGGACCGTGACTTGCGACCGTGCGGATGAGCGCGGAGTCCGTAAGCTCATGTGCGCGCACTTTGATCGCCGCCGTGAAGATGTGCGTGCCCTCGACGGTATCGCGGATGACGACCGAGAGATCATCGCCGGGCGGCGAGAAGTGGAAGTCGTACTCCACGTCTTCGATCTGAATGAACGGCGAGACGTAGAAGACCTTGGTGGCAGTGGGCTTGGAGTCCCAATCGAACGGTGCGCCGTTGTTGTGGAGCAGGTAGTTGTGGTGGTCGCGGTGGGTGTTCTGCACCTCGGCCAGTACCGCAAGAGGCGTCGAATCAGCGCCGAAGCAGTACCAGAAAGACACCGGGTAGAAGCCGGTGCCGAAGACCCTTGGGAGAGTCAGGAGAACGACTCGCCCTCCGGTCAGGTCGATGCCGACGCGACTTACGACCTCAGTGATCCACGGCTTGAGTGGCGAACCATCCAGCGGCCCATGATCGCGATCCCAAAACGACACCAGGCCGGGGCGGTTGTAGGAGAAGACACGCAGCTTGGCATCGAGCGCATCGATCTCGTCCAGATCGAGCCCGAGGCAGTAGATAGGGTAACGGAACTCGTTGTGAACCGGGCTCTTGCGCTCGTGCCACAGATGCCCGACGTAGAGTCTGGACCTCATGTCCGAGGCTCCTCCCGGTCGGATGCGCCCTCCTCGGCAGCCCAAAGTGGCGTCTCGCCGGAGAGCAGCGCCCGGGTCTGGCCCATCATCGGGATCGGTGCGCCCCGCCTCACGCGTGTGCGGGTCGAATCGAGCTCGTCGCCCCACGGGAGCGTTGCGCCGAGCGCCTCGGCGACCTTGACGCCGGAGAGGATGCCGTCTTCGTGGAAGCCGTAGCGGGTCCATGCGCCGGCGAACCACACCCGATCCACGCCCTGTATCGCCGGGACCCTCGCCTGGAGGTGCCCTGGGACCGCATCGTCAAGGGCCACGAGGTCACGCCCGGGCGCTGGGTCGTCATCGAGGACGGCGACTTCAAGGCGGCCAACGTCGAGGCGACGCAGACGATCGACATCCTCGCCGCCGTATCCGCCGAGGAGATCGCCCCCGAATACTTCGAGCGCCCCTACTACCTCGAGCCCACGAAGGCCGGCCGCAAGGCCTACGCTCTCCTGCGCGAAGCGCTCGCGCGGGCCGGGCGCGTGGCCCTGGGCAAGGTCGTCATCCGCACACGCCAGCGCTTGGTCGCGCTCATCCCGCGCGGCGACCTGCTGCTGCTCGCCGTGATCCGCTACCCGCACGAGCTGCGCGACGCCTCGGCGTTGGACCTGCCCTCGGCGGACCTGAAGGCTATCGGCGTCACCGAGGCCGAGCTGGCGATCGCCGCCGAGCTCGTCCACATGATCGAGGCCGACTTCGACCCGGCCGACCCGGCATACCGCGACACCTACCACGACGAGCTGCTCGCGCTCATCGAGCGCAAAGCCGAAGGCGCGGTGACCGTCGAGCCACCACCCGCCCCTTCGGCGGTTGGGGAGGAAGAAGGCGAGGTCATCGACATCGCTTCGCTCCTCAAGCGCTCGCTGGAGAAGGCGAAGTCCGCGCGTTCCGCCCAGAGCGGCTAGGCGACGATGCCGCTCGATCGCTATAGGGAGAAGCGCAGTTTCGGGGTGACGCCGGAGCCCGCTGGCGGCGGCGAGGCAGCGGCCGGCGCGCGCATCTTCGTGGTGCAGAAGCACGCCGCGCGCAGCCTGCACTACGATTTCCGGCTCGAGACCGGCGGTGTGCTGGCGAGCTGGGCGGTACCCAAGGGCCCGTCGCTCGACCCGGCCGACAAGCGCCTCGCGGTCCACGTGGAGGACCACCCGCTGGAGTACGCCGCGTTCGCGGGCGTCATCCCCGAGGGCCAGTACGGCGCTGGGACCGTCGAGATCTGGGACTCGGGCACGTACGAGCCGCTCGGCGACTTCGATGCGGCGCTCTCGGCGCGCCAGCCACTCAAGTTCGTGCTGCGCGGGCAGCGCCTCGCGGGCGGCTTCACGCTGGTCCCGCTCAAACCGCGCGGCAACGAGCGCGGCGACAACTGGCTGCTCATCAAGGAGCGCCACGACCCCGCCGAGCCGGTCGACTTCCAGCTCGCGACGCTTGCCGCCGAGGTTCCCACTGGCCCCGAGTGGATCCACGAGATCAAGTACGACGGCTACCGACTGCAGGCCGTCAGGAACGCCGCCGACGTCCGGCTGCTCACCCGCAACAACCTCGACTGGACCGAGCGGTTTCCGGGGGTCGCCTCGGCGATCGCGAAGCTTCCCTGCCACTCGGCGGTGCTCGATGGCGAGGCGGTCGTCTTCGATGAGCGCGGGGTCTCGGCGTTCAGCGCGCTGCAGCAGGCGTTGGGTGCGGGCGACTCGGCGAGCGTGGTGTACGTCGCCTTCGATCTGCTCTTCCTCGACGGTCGCGACCTGCGCGGCCTGCCGCTTCGCGAGCGCAAGGAGTCGCTGCGCGCGCTCGTCGAGGGCGCTGGCGGAGCCGCGGGCAGCGGCCTGCTGCTCGCCGAGCACATCGAGTCGCAAGGCGCGGGCTTCTACCGCGAGGCGTGCGCGCTCTCGCTCGAGGGCGTCGTCTCCAAGCGCGCCGACCGCCCCCACGCGCCCGGCCGCTCGCGCGAGTGGCTCAAGGTGAAGTGCTCGATGCGCGGGCGCTTCGTCGTCGGCGGATTCACGCTGCCAGCGGGCTCGCGCGCAGGCTTCGGGGCGCTGCTGCTCGGCGACGCCGAGGGCGGCGGGGGCGCCCCCGCGGGCAGGCTGCACTACGCGGGCCGCGTCGGAACGGGCTTCAGCGACGCCGCGCTGCGCGACATCCGCGCTCGCCTCGACGCGATCGCGACCGACGAGTCGCCCTTCGCCGAGCCCCCGCGCGGCCGGATGCCCGAAGTGCGCTGGGTGCGGCCCGAGCTCGTCGCCGAGGTCAAGTTCGCCGAGTGGACCGCCGAGGGCCACCTGCGCCACCCGTCGTTCGTGCAGCTCGTGGAAGCGCCTCCCGCCGAGGAGCCCGCGGCGAAGCCTACCGCCGAGCCGCCAGTCCCCCCGCCCGCAACCCCCGGGGAGCGCACGAAGGCCGACCTCCTCGGCTACTACGAGGCTGTCGCCGAGCACCTGCTGCCCGAGCTCCTCGGCAGGCCGCTCACGCTGGTGCGATGCCCACACGGGCAGATCGAGAGCTGCTTTTACCAGAAGCATCCGCATCCGCGCGGCTTCCCCGACTCGGTGCGCCGGGTCGACATCCTCGAACACGGCGAGCAGCGCGTGTACATGCACGTCGATTCGCCGGAAGGCATCCTCGCGCTGGTGCGCCTGGGCGCGATCGAGTTCCACACCTGGAACTCCACTGCCGAGCGCCCGGCCACCCCCGACCGCGTCATCTTCGACCTGGATCCCGGCCCGGGCGTGACGTGGGCCGGCGTCTGCGCAGCCGCACGCGAGATCCGCGAGGCGCTCGACCTGCTCGGCTTGGCGGCGTTTCCCAAGACCACGGGTGGGTCCGGTCTGCACCTGGTCGTGCCGATAGCGCCGACGCTGCCCTACGACACCGTGCGTGCCTTCGCGAAGGCGTTCGCCGAAGAGCTCGCCGCCGATGCGCCGGCCCGGTTCACGTCGCGGATGGCGAAGAGCGAGCGACCCGGGCGCATCTTCATCGACTACCTGCGCAACGCGGGTGGGGCCACCGCGGTCGCGGCGCTCTCGGCGAGAGCCCGACCCGGGCTACCGGTGGCCGTCAGGGTGTCGTGGGAGGAAGTCACGCCCGGCCTCGATCCGGCTGCCTTCGATGTCCGCTCGGTGCCGCTTCGGCTCAGACAGCAGACCGAAGACCCGTGGCCAGACTATGCCGCACGCTCACGCGATCTCGCGGACCTTCTTGGCGGCGGCCTCGGCTAGCTCCTGACCCACTACGAGACGCAGCGCGGTCGTCAGGTTCTCGGCGATTACGGGGAGATCGGCCCGCTCAAGGGTGTCGACGGTCTTGCCGATGCGCTTGGACTCCACGTCGACAGACACCGTCGCCAACACCGTGCCGATCACTGGGCGCAGCGTCTCCTCGACTCTCTCTGCGAGCAGGTTAGGCATCCTGCATCTCCTCGGCAGAGTTCGCATCGCCGGCCTTCGCGTACTCCTGAGCCGCTGTCAGGTAGCCCTGCAGCGACTTGCGCACACGCCAGAAGTACAGGCCCATGAAGACCATCGCCAGCAAGACCAGCCCATCGGAGGCAAGCCAGGGCTGCGGGACCTCGGCCCATATCGAAAGCTGCTCCACGATCCATCGCGACAAGACCGATGCGGCCAGGCAGGCTATCCCGAGGATCAGGAAGCTGATGTTCTCGGCGATGGCACCGCCTTTGGCGACGCGGCGCAGAAGCACCGTGTTCACCAAGAGGAACGCCGCGGCCAGCAGGCTGGCGATCCCTATGAAGTACGTCGGCAGTTCAAGGACCCACTGTTCCATCTGTTGCAGATCTCCTAACATCCGGCCACGGTCGACCTATCGACATCGAAAGTGTGCTTCTACTGCCTATGTCGGCACTTCTGGGCAGATGTTTAGGGTTGATGTGCCGAACGTCACATCGAATCGGTGTGTGGCGAGAGTGGGAAAACGGTCTCTGGGCCAACAAGCCATCCCCTCCATCCCACCATAGTCGCCCAAGATAGAAAGTAGGAAGAACGGGTTTCGACCAGCTGGGTACTCTGAGTCGTTGTCAGGCTGACGGTTCAGGCTATTATGGGGGTAACGTTATGGAGGCATCGTTGGAGCGTGTCAAAGAACATGGGGCTGTCTTTACGAAGCCATGGATGGTCGACTTCATGCTGGATCTCTGTGGCTATACGCCAGACGAGAACCTGGCACAGCGTGTCGTGGTGGAGCCTTCGTGCGGAGATGGGGCTTTTCTCCTGCCGATTGTCGAACGGCTGTCCAAGTCATGCAGGACTTGGGGCATAGACATCCTGGATGCACGACCGGCCATCCGGGCGTTCGATTTGCAGCCGGAACATGTGGCAACATGCAGGATGGGGGTAACCCGCTGGCTGCTTGAAGACGGATGGACCGAACGAACGGCCGCTGAACTCGCCGAGTGCTGGGTCTCATGTGAAGACTATCTACTTAGAGGCTCAGAGAACGAAAACGCAGACTTAGTGGTCGGCAATCCACCTTACATCAGGGCTGAGTCGATTCCCCGCGACCTACGATCGGCATACGTCGAGAAATGTCACACGATGACCGATGGCAGCGACATCTATGTCGCCTTTTACGAGATCGGTCTTCGCTCACTCAAGCCGAACGGGGTACTCTGTTTCATCTGCGCCGATCGATGGATGCGCAACGCCTACGGGAAGCGTCTGCGACAAATGGTTTCCGAAGACTACGACGTCCGCGCGGTGTACGAGATGCACGGCGTGGACGCTTTTGCTGAAGAAGTGAGTGCCTATCCTGCCGTGACTCTCATCGGCCGTGGCACCCAAGGGCCTGTGCGGTATGCAGTCGCGCACCAAACTTTCAATGGGGAGGCCTCGACCCGACTGGAGCAATGGGCCGCTAATGGCTCCGGATCAGTACGGGATCGGGATTTCTCGGCAGCGGTCCTCGAAGACTGGTTTCGAACCGAAACTTCATGGCCGACCGGATCGCCCGAGAGGATTGCCTTCCTGCGAGACTTAGAAGACCGGCTGCCTCTTCTTGAGAACACGGGTGCCAGGGTTGGAATCGGCATCCCGAAGACTACGACGTCCGCGCGGTGTACGAGATGCACGGCGTGGACGCTTTTGCTGAAGAAGTGAGTGCCTATCCTGCCGTGACTCTCATCGGCCGTGGCACCCAAGGGCCTGTGCGGTATGCAGTCGCGCACCAAACTTTCAATGGGGAGGCCTCGACCCGACTGGAGCAATGGGCCGCTAATGGCTCCGGATCAGTACGGGATCGGGATTTCTCGGCAGCGGTCCTCGAAGACTGGTTTCGAACCGAAACTTCATGGCCGACCGGATCGCCCGAGAGGATTGCCTTCCTGCGAGACTTAGAAGACCGGCTGCCTCTTCTTGAGAACACGGGTGCCAGGGTTGGAATCGGCATCGCAACAGGTGCCGATGCTGTGTTCGTTACGGACGACGCATCACTCGTGGAAGAAAGCCGTCTGCTGCCGCTGTTGAAAACTACAGATATCTCCAGCGGGCGAGTTGTCTGGCAGGGGAGCTGGTTGGTGAATCCTTGGGACACGCAAGGCTCTCTCGTCAGCTTAGAAGGCTACCCTAGGTTGGCAGCATACCTGACCACGCATTCGGAACAACTCCGAAGTCGCCACGTAGCCAAGAAGAGCAATGGGGCCTGGTACAGAACGATCGACAAGGTGAACCCTGATCTTCAGCGCAAGCACAAGCTGCTTCTTCCTGATATGAAGACGACCATCGCTCCAGTTCTTGACGAAGGCGCGTACTACCCACACCACAATCTCTATTGGATTGAGCCCGGTAGCTGGGACGTTCGGGTCCTTGGCGGCTTGCTACTGTCGCGTGTCGCTGAGTTCTTCATCGCTTCATATGCGGTACGAATGCGGGGCGGAACGCTAAGATTCCAAGCTCAGTACCTCAGACGGATCAGAGTTCCAGATCCGGCCGGCATCCCAGCGGAGGTTGCAACAGCTCTTATAGATGCATTCAACAACCGCGACGTCGAAGCAGCCACAGCTGCAGCCCTACTGGCTTATGGGATTGATAGAATCCCGGACTAGGAGACACCGTGCCCTTAGAGGATTATCGCGAGGCAGCGGCTAGTTGCTGGAAAATGCGAACGGATGCCGCGAATAGGGCACTCATGCGAGGAAGCACGGATCCCGGTTTGCGCGCGGGAGTGACAAGCGGAAAACACCTTGATTCCTTAGCTCAACTTATAGAAAAAGTCCTTGTCGATGCGGGATTGCCGCAGTCCAGTGTCCACAAGGATCGCGGTGTGGAACTGCCTGGATACTACAGGCCAGAGAAGAAGTGGGATGTTGTCGCTGTCCACGACGGGACTGTGGTTGTAGCTGTGGAGTTCAAGTCTATTCTAGGCAGCTATGGCAACAACATGAACAATCGCGCCGAGGAGGCGCTGGGAAATGCCACTGATCTTCTGGAGGCCGCCGAAAAGGGACTATTGGGAGTAAAACCTCCATGGCTGGGATACGTTTTTCTCATGCAGGATGAGCCTTCTTCGCGATCCCCCGTGAGAGTACGCCAAACGCATTTCCCAGTGGATCCGGAGTTCAGCGACTCCTCGTACCAAGACCGGGCGATCCTCATGTGCCGGCGACTAGTCCTGCAACGCTTATACAACGCGGCGTGGTTCGTTACTGGCAACGGGGAAGGTACCGTAGAGGGTATTCAGGAACCAGCCCGTGATCTCTCTTGGGTAAAGTTCGAAACATCGATACGCGGACGCGTAGCAGAGATTCTAGCCTGATAGGAGCACACGTCCCCGGCCCATCATCCCAACGGACGATGACCTTTCCCCCGCCGTCTGCCGAAGAACGCCCGTAGCAGCGCCGCGCTCTCCTGCTCGCGGACCCCGGAGGTCACCTCGAACCGATGGTTGAGCCGCTCGTCTTCGTGGAGTGCATACAGGGTCCCCAGCGCACCCGACTTCGGGTCCGGCGCACCGAAAACGCAGCGTGCGATGCGTGCCTGGTGCATGAGGCCGGCGCACATCGGGCATGGCTCGAGCGTGACGTAGACCGTGCAATCCGACAAGCGCCAGCGCCCGAGTCGCGCCGATGCCTCACGGATCGCCAGCAGTTCGGCGTGTCCCGCGGGGTCGTGGTCGCTCTCTCGGCGGTTATAAGCTGCCGAAACGACCTCGCCATCGCAGACGACGACCGCGCCCACAGGCACCTCATCGGCAAGCGCAGCCTGACCCGCCTGCTCGAGGGCCAGGTCCATGTAGTGTTCGTCGGAGTGCTTCAAGCGCAATGCCGCCTTCATCTCGATTCTGACTAGAATGGCATGATAGACTGCTCATCGCGTCAAGTCATCTCGCGGAGGGGTGGCAGAGTGGACGATTGCGACGGTCTTGAAAACCGTTGACCCGCAAGGGTCCGTGGGTTCGAATCCCACCCCCTCCGCCAGCCGCATGGCACTGAGGACGTGACACGGGAGCCGCGATGCAAGAACCAAAGGCCGAGCTGAACATCGCTCAAGCCCACTTCGGTAGCGAGGTCAGGCGCCGGGCGCCGTGGATTCTGTTGGCGGTCGCCGCGGGAATCGTCATGATCTTCATCGGCCAGGCGTACGAGGAGGCTTTCTCGGCGAAGGTCGAACTCGTGCTGTTCATCCCGGTGATCGTGTACATGAGTGGCGCGATCGGCACCGAGACGGTGGCGCTTTTCGTCCGGGAGCTCGCGCTGGGTCGCCTCAAGCTGTCCCGCATCCTCCTCAAGGAGATCCTCGTCGGGCTGTCGTTGGGCGCGATCGCCGGCGCGGCGCTGGGTCTGTTCGCCTACTTGTGGTTCAGGGATATCGAGTTGGCTGTCGTGGTCGGGAGCACTCTGGTCATCAACGGGCTGATGGCGGTGGTCATCGGGATGATGATGCCGGTGATCTTCTCCCTGCTGCGCCGAGATCCGGCGGTCGGCACCGACGAGCTCACCACCGCCTTGACCGACAACCTGAGCCTGCTGGTGTATTTCGCAGTCGCGGCAACGATGCTGTTCCGCTTGTGATGCGACCCGCCCCTTCGGCAGGTTCGAGAATCGATTCGAACCGACTTCCGATGACGTGGCTGCAACATGCTACAATATCGACGCTTCGCCGCCTTGTCGGCGCTGTACGGAGAGTTGGCCGAGTCGGCTGAAGGCGCTCGCCTGCTAAGCGAGTAAGGGGTTTATAGCCTCTTCGAGGGTTCGAATCCCTCACTCTCCGCCACTTGACTAAAACCGCCTGCGAATGGCAGGATTACCAAGCCCACATCGGGCAAGCGCGCCCTTAGCTCAGCCGGATAGAGCGTCTGACTACGAATCAGAAGGTCGGGAGTTCGAATCTCTCAGGGCGCACCACAAAGCTACATCGCGTGCCCGCCGAAGCGGTTGCGAAGCGCGCTGAGTACCTGCCCAGCGTAGCTCGGATTGCGCTCCGACTCGACCCGGAACTCCAGCGCTCCAGCGATGATTCGCGCTTCGAGCCCCATCTCCTCGGCGGTGCGGACGGTCCACTCGGCCTCGCCGGTATGCCGCACGATGCCGCTGACTCCGTCAAGCGAATCTCCCAGCTCCACGAAGGCGTCTTGCAGCCAGCCGATGAGCCGCGACTCGATGACGCTGCCACGCTGGTAGACCTCGGCGACCTGCGACAGATCGAGCTCGAAGTCCGAGGCGCGCATCAACTGGAATCCCTCGGCGATCGCTTGCATCATGCCGTACTCGATGCCGTTGTGCACCATTTTCACGAAGTGGCCCGCGCCATGGCCCTCGAAGAACCGGTACCCGTCGATGCGCGCGACGTCGGCGAACATCGGCTCCAGTCCCTCGAAGTCCTCGCGCCTGCCGCCGATCATGAGGCACGCGCCGTTACGGGCGCCGCCAGGTCCGCCGCTGGTTCCGCAATCCAGGAAGCGTATCCCGCGCTCGGCTAGTCGCTCGGCTCGGACGGCAGCGTCCTTGAAGTACGAGTTGCCGCCGTCGATTACTACATCGCCTTCCTCGAGCAGGTCGATGAGCGCCGGTTGCCCGTCAACCCCGCCGAAGAGCACGCCATCCACTGCGGCGCCGGCCGTGAGCATGACCCAGACGGCCCGAGGCCGAGGCAGCGTCTCAACGAGCTCGGCCAGTGAGGCAGCCGCGACCAGACCGGCGGGTTCCAGGGCCAGCGCCTTCTCGGCGGTACGGTTGTAACCGGTCACGCACCAGCCGTGATCGAGCAGGTTGAGTGCGAGGCCCGCACCCATCTTGCCCAGCCCGACCACGCCGACTTGTCCGCACTTCGGCGTTGCCGCCAGCGCCTCGATGGCTTGCTCGGGCGCACGCAGCGTATCCGGCGGGTAAGTGTGCAGAGGCGTGACCTCGTCGGCCCACGCTCGCGTGATCGGGTCGACGAACTCCCACATCGCGAGCGTCTCATCCGTGGAGAGGAACAGCGTCTGGTCCCCACGGATAGCGTCTAGCAGCAACTTCGCGTACTCCTCGACGTACTGGATCTTGGCTTCCTTCTCGTAGAGGAAGAAAGTGAACTCTCGCCGCTCGACTTCGCGATCGAAGCCGGGCTTCTTGGCCCAGAAGACGATCTTTATCGTGTCCGATGGATCCAGCGTGAATATCACCTGGTTCTTGTGGTGGGAGTCCTCGTCGCAGATGCAAGGATCGGGATGGCGGAAGGTGACTACTATCTCCTTGCGCACTTCGGCGAGGCGCTTGCCGCTCTCGAAGACGACCGGCACGCCCGCCCAGCGGGAACCGCGCATCGTGGTGCGAAGCCGGAAGAACGTCTCCGTCTCGCTGAAGCAATCCACTCCCTCAATCTGTTTGTACCCGTCGTACTGCGCGCGGTAGGTGTTCAGGGCCACCTGCTCGACCGTCATCGGGCGCAACACATCGCGCACCGCCTTTGCGCGAGAGTCACGAATTGCAGCGGCGGTACAGGACTCCGGCTGCTCCATCGTGATTAGCGCCAGCATCTGTAGCAGATGATTCTGCCCAACATCGCGCAGTGCTCCGACCCCGTCGTAGAACCACCCGCGATGCTCGACGCCCAGCGTCTCGTGCAGTACGACCTCGATGGACTCGATTGCGGAGCGATCCCAGCTCGTCTCCAACAGGTTGTTCGCGAACCGGAAGTTCAGGATGCCTTGCAGCATCTCCTTGGCGAGGTAGTGATCGATGCGATATATCTGCTCCTCGGCAAAAAGCTCGCCCAGCGTCTCGTCGAGCATCGCCGAAGTCTCTGCATCGTGCCCGAACGGCTTCTCCACCAGCACCCTCGTCCAACCGCCACCCTGACCGCACGTTCCGGTGAGTCCCCCTTCGGCGAGATGCTTGAGGATCGTGGCGTAGTGCTCGGGCGGGACAGCCAGGTAGAAGAGCTTGTTCGCGCAGACGCCCCACTCCTCGTCGATTCTCGCGAGGTGTTCGGCGAGTCCGCGGTACCCTTGCGTGTCGTTGAATTCGCCCACCGAGTAGGTGAACATGTCGAGGAACCCCTCAGCCGGCGCGGGGTCGTCTGCCGAGGCAATCTGACTGTGCTTGAGGATCGACCGCACATGACCGCGCAGGTCCTCATCGGACCAGGCCCGACGCGAGTGCCCCACTACTTGGAAGCGTTCGGGTAGGGCGTCTTTGCTGGCAAGGTAGTAGAGCGCCGGGGTGATCTTGCGTCCCATCAAATCCCCCGTGGTTCCGAAGATCACCAGGATCGTAGGGTCGCTAGCCGAGGGTGTCATCCGAGCCCCTTCCTACTGGATTACCTCTTGCCCTCCCATGTACGGACGCAACACCTCGGGCACCACCACGGTCCCGTCGGCCTGCTGATAGTTCTCCAAGATCGCCACCAGTGTCCTGCCGACCGCCAGGCCACTTCCGTTCAGTGTGTGCACGAACCGACTACCGCCGAACTCCTTGGGGCTGCGGTACTTGATAGCCGCCCTGCGGGCCTGGAAGTCGGTGCAGTTGCTGCAGCTCGATATCTCCTTATACCCGGAGTAGCTTGGCAGCCACACCTCGATGTCGTAAGTCTTTGCGGCGGCGAATCCCATGTCGCCCGTGCACAGGGTGATTACCCGGTACGCTAGGCCCAACTGCTGAAGGATGTTCTCGGCGTCGGCCACCATCTTCTCGAGCTCGCCGAAGCTGGCCTCAGGGGTCGCGAACTTGACCAGCTCAACCTTGTCGAACTGATGCACGCGAATCATCCCGCGGGTGTCTCGGCCAGCGGCACCGGCCTCTTCGCGGAAGCACGGCGTGTAAGCGGTGTAGTCAAGCGGCAGATCGCTTGCATCGAGCACTTCGGCGCGATGCAAGTTGGTGAGCTGCACCTCCGCGGTCGGAATCAGATAGAGGCCCTCCCCAGCGGCGAAGAGGTCGTCCTCGAACTTGGGGAGGTTGCCCGTCCCCGTGAGCGTCTCGGTGTTGGCCATCGCCGGCACCGACCACTCGGTGTAGCCGCGACCGCCATGGGTGTCGAGCATGAAGTTGATGAGCGCCCTATTCAGCCGCGCGCCATCCCTGCCGAGAACCACGAAGCGCGATTTCGCGAGCTTCACGCCCCTCTCGAAGTCCACGATGCCGAGCCCGGGACCGAGATCCCAGTGGGCCTTGTGCTCGAAATCGAACTCTGGCGGAGTACCCCAGCGTCGGACCTCAACGTTGTCCTGCTCATTTGCGCCGACGGGAACACTTGCGTCGGGGAGGTTCGGGATTGTGAGCATCATCTCTTGGACCACGCCGTCGATCTTCGCGAGCGAGGCCTCGGTCGTTGCGATGGTCTCGTTGACCGAGTGCACCTCGGCCTTCAGGGCTTCCGCTTCCTCGCGTCGGCCTTCCTTCATCAGCCCGCCGATGGCCTTCGAGTCGGTGTTTCGGCGAGCCTGAGCGGCTTCGAGCTCGGCTAGCAGCTCACGGCGGACTGTATCGAGCTCGATGTACCGGTCCAGATCCCAATCCGAGCCGCGATCACGGAGCGCCTGCCGCACGAGCTCGGCATTCTGACGCACGAATCTGGCATCCAGCATGTTATTCCTCCGCGAAAGCACGAGTGTAGTCTGTCGTGGCAAGTATATCGTACACCCACACGCCGCACTCATCGTCTATACTTGAACTATATGCCGATCAGGGGGTCGAAATGGCCGAAATGCAATCGCCCGAGATGAATCAGCCGCCCAGCGACAGAGGAAGCGACAACGAACATGAGACGCTACGTCTTGTCGCCAAGATACTTGTCATCGCTGTCATCGTAATTGCGGTTCTGATTTTCTGGCGCGGTTGTAGTGCGGCTCAGCAGGGCGATGGTTTTGCCGCAGGCGACCCGGTTGTAGAAACCGTTGAGAATCTCGACGAGATGGACGGGGCGGTGGCCGTGTGGCTCAATCCCGGGGTCTCAATAACCGAGGTCCTTGATCGCAACGACCTCGGGGGAGCGCGGTTCCTGCCCTTTGGCGAAGGAACGTTCGTAATCGGCACAGAGGACCGGATCGAGGGAGACATAGTCCGGCGACTCGAGGGCGACCCTGGGGTCTATGATGCCGGATTCGTCTACCTGGAGGCGCAGCCCTAAGCTTTAGGCCGACTCACGCTAGCGGCTCAACGCCTCTCTCTGCAAGTACCGTAAGTACAGCGTCTATTGCGGTATCCACAGCATCTTCGAGCGAGTTGGACAATCCGATGAACAGCTCCGGCGGGTCCATATCTTCGACCTGAACGCCGATTACGTGCCCCTCGATCTCAACCCCGATGAGCATCGCAGCCTCTAGCACGTCTATGAACCGCATGTCGTGGAGCGAGTGCATTACCTGGTTAGGGGCGATGTCCTCAGGTGACATCCGGACGACCGTACCTGGCGGATAGCCGGTCCCGTCCACAGCATCGACCACGATCACGAAGTCGTACTCACGCAGCATGTTCAGCAGTACGAGCCCCATTGTGCCCGAATCGACGACATCCACACCTTCAGGGAAGTCGTATCGGTCTTCCAGTTCCTGTGCAATGCGGCAGCCGATGCCCTCGTCCTTCATGAGGATGTTGCCAATGCCTAGAATCAGTATCTTCGGCTGGGATTCGTCCGGTTGATCTTCGCTGTCCCCGATCACGCCTTGACCGCCCGTGGGTAGCTGCCCAGCACTTTTACCCGACGCAGCTTGAGGCGCAGGCAGTCCAGGGCTAGCCTGACGTTCTCGTCGTCGACATGCCCGATCAGGTCGATAAAGAACATGTAGTCGCCCAGAGCCTTACGGGTCGGTCGCGACTGGATCTTGGTGAGGTTGATCCCTGCGAATGCAAACTCCGAGAGGATCATATTCAGCGTCCCGGGTCTATCGGCCTTCATGAACAAAGCCAACGAGGTCTTGTCCTCCCCCGTACGCTCGTGCATCCCCCTGCCGATCAACACGAAACGCGTCTGATTGCCCGCGTAGTCCTCAATCGAGTCGAAGAGGACCTCCGCGCCGTATGTCTCGGCGGCAAACTCGCTACCGATAGCCGCAACTCCGGGTTGCTCAGTGGCCATTCGTACGGCCTCCGCTGTCGATGTGGCAGCGACCACCGGCTTGCCGAGTAGGTTGCTCGTGATCCACCTTCGGGACTGTGCCAGCGCCTGCGGATGCGAGACGATCTGCGTGACCTCGGCGAGTGTCACACCGGGTGCCACGCAAAGCGCATGGTGGATGTCGCGGACGACTTCTTGCTGAATCTCCAGCTCGCTGTCGAAAGCCAGCGAGTCAAGTGTTGCGTTCACCGCACCTTCCACCGAGTTCTCGATTGGCACCAAGCCGAACTCGACCTTGCCGCGCTCAACTGCGGTGAAGACCTCTTCGATGGTGGCGCATGGCTCGGTCTCGTCCTCCGGACCGATGATCGACAGTAGCGCCCTATGACTATGAGTCCCCGCTGGACCCAGATACGCGAACCGGCTCATTCCCTCACCCTCTCGTGATCAGCTTGATCAACTGTCTGCATTAACCGGCGCCCCTGATATCTCTGCTTCCGACTGGCCACTCAACGGAGAGCGGACCCTGTTCTTGCCTGTGCTCTTCGCCCTGTACAGCGCATCGTCCGCTATGGTGAGCAGGGACTCCTTGTCTTTCGCATGCGTGGGGAAGGTCGCCAAGCCGATGCTCACCGTCAGATTCGCTCCCCCGCGCTCCGAAAGACTACCGAACAGATGCTGGCTGACCGCCTCACGGATCTTGGCTGCAGTGACCAGCGCGCCAGAAACATCGGTCTCTGGCAGTATGACCGAGAATTCCTCTCCGCCATAGCGACATACGGCATCCACGGTTCGAACCGAGTGGGAGATTACCTCTCCGAGCTCTCTCAGTGCGCTATCGCCCTCGACATGGCCCCGCGTGTCGTTGAAGCCCTTGAAGTCGTCCACATCGATCATCAGTAGGGAAAGGTCCTTCTCGTAACGGGTCGCCCGCTTCAATTCATCGTCGAGTCTCTGCTGCAGGTAGCGGTAGTTGTATAGGCCAGTCAGGTCATCGGTGATTGCCATGCGCCTAGTGAGCTTGTAGAGCTGGGAGTTCTCGACAGCCACTGCCAGCTGGCTTGCCACAGTCTCAAGGACGATCCTGTCCTCATCGGTCATTGCTTCGATCCTCTCGGCATCGGCGCAAAAAACGACCATCAGGCTTGAGAACTCCACCAGAGGCAGGCACGAAAAGTGATCGTCAAGGGTGTCCCAGGAATCCATGAGCGTCGCATCCATCGCGGGGACACTGACGGTGTCAGTAAGCCCGACACTCGCCGAGAACACCGTCTTCGACTCGCTCTTGTCGATCACGAACAGGCAGCACGCAGGGACATTGATGATTTTCGAGAGGATCTCGACGGCGACAAGTCCCGTGCGATCGAAATCGAGTTGGGAGTGAAGGATGTCGCCGATCTTGGAGATGGCCCGAAGCTCACTGACGCGACTCTGTAGCTGCCGATTGAGCTCCGCCTCCTTTCGGTGACTGAGAAGCGCGTCCTGCTGCCTCTGTCCTAGCCCTAAAGATGTCTTGTGCAGAACGAAGGAGATGGCAAAGAGCTGGGCCGCCTTGAGCACGATGATCGATATCGCCATCGCTCCTGGCTGTGCAATGGTCGCCTGAATCGCGAGGAACACGAACGTGGCTCCAAGTCCGACGGTCCATGCGGCCGGATGCCTGACGAATAGCGCATAGAGTGTTGCCAGGGCGAACAGCAGCGAATACGTCGGGTCCTCGTACCCTGCGAAGGCCAGTCCGAGCAAAGTGACATAGACCAAGTCTGGAACTGCGAACCAAAGAAGCGTTCGTCCTGACCGCAGGGATGGGATCTTGGTCACAAAAATCGCTACCACTGTGGTGACCGCATGTATAAGCGTGGCGGCTGCGGCCAGCGGCACTCCAATCACATCGGCGTGAGCCAGGGCAGCCCAAACCGTCCACAAGAAGGTAATTACCAGCATCAAGATCCGCAGTATGAGATACCAGTATCTCGAGCGGTCGAAGCTCTCTATGAGGTAGTCTTCGGTCATCCACGGATCCTCGTGCGCTGACTCTGCCGTACATCCGGCAGTGTATATGTCAATATAGTGCCACCTCGTAGCCGCTTCGTCGACCAGTCATCTGCCCATTCGTGAAGGAGAGTGTCACAATCATGAACTCAGAAGCCTTGCTTTCACTGCTCAGGTCCGTTGCCGAAGGTACCGACTCGGTTGATTCGGCATATCGCAAACTGAGTGCGCCCCTCTTTGTTGACCAGCACGATGCGAAGGTTGATCACCACCGGGCCTTGCGTTGCGGTTTTCCGGAAGTGATTCTGTGTCAGGGCAAAACCCCCGAGCAGGTGCGCTCGATAGGCAAGGAGCTCCTGACCCGCGAGGACGTGCTCCTCGCCACGCGGGCGAACGTGGCGCAGTACCAGGCTCTATCGCAGGTTGTTCCGGATGCGCGGTACATCGAGACCGCCGGGCTGATTGTCGTGGACAGACGCAAGGAGCCCCGCTCGGTCGGTCAGGTCCTGATCGCGACCGGCGGCACCGCCGATGTGCCCGTCGCCGAGGAGGCCGCCATCACTGCGGAGCTCATGGGCGCGCGGGTCACTCGGCTCTACGACGTCGGAGTCGCTGGGGTTCACCGCCTGCTCGCCCATGCAGACCTGCTGCTCGATGCGCGCGTCATCGTCGCCGTCGCTGGCATGGAGGGTGCGCTGCCCTCGGTCGTCGGAGGCCTGGTCTCGTGCCCAGTCATCGCCGTGCCGACGAGCGTTGGCTACGGAGCGCACTTCGGCGGCCTGGCACCGCTACTCACGATGCTGAACTCGTGCGCCTCCGGCGTGGGGGTCGTCAACATCGACAACGGCTTCGGCGCTGGCACGCTGGCCGCACGGATCAACGCTCTCACGACCCCCGAAGTGCACGAGCCCGCCTCCGGTCACGCAGGCTAGGAAGCGCAATGCTCGGACATCTGGACTGCTCAAGCGGTATCTCGGGCGACAAGTTCCTCGCTGCGCTGCTCGATGCGGGCGAGGCCGACGGCCGGTTCCGTCTCGACCACTTGCGCGATGCGATCGAGGCGCTCGGGCTCGATGATGTCTCGGTCGTGACGAACCGCGTGACTCGCAGCGGCATCGCTGGGCTCCACGTCAACGTAACCCCTGCCGAGACGACCGCCTCGGCGCACCGGCATTGGCGCGACATCCGCGCGCTGATCGAGGGCTCATCGCTGAGTGCGGCGGTCCGACACCGGGCTCTGCGCACCTTCGGCGGGCTGGCGGCGGCTGAAGCGAAGATCCACGCTGCGGATCCGGAGTGCGTGCACTTCCACGAGGTCGGTGGCATCGACTCCATTGTCGATGTCGTCGGCGTGTCTCTAGGCCTCGAGCTCCTGGAGATCGAGTGGCTGTCGTGCTCGCCGGTCGCTCTCGGGGCTGGCGGCACGATAACCTGTGAGCACGGGACGCTTCCGGTCCCCGCACCCGCTGTGCTAGAGCTGCTTGTCGGCGTACCGGTCGAGGCCGGCGCCTCCGCCGGCGAGCTCACCACCCCGACCGGCGCCGCGCTGCTGGCCGCCAACGTCGATAGCTTCGGACCGATGCCCGACATGACGCTCACGCGGGTCGGCTACGGCGCGGGCACCCGCGAGACCCCCGGCACACCCAACGTCGCACGCCTGCTCCTCGGCCATGCGCTGGCGCCCGGGCTCGACGCGCCTGCGACGTCCGCCGAGGGCGCCTCCGGGCCCGTTGTGCTCCTCGAAACGCTGCTCGACCACCTCACGCCAGAGCACGTCGGCTTCATCACCGAAGAGCTGCGGGCAGAAGGGCCGCTGGATGCGTGGCTGGTCCCGGCGGCTATGAAGAAAGGGCGGCTCGGCATCGAGTTACGCGTCCTGGTGATTCCAACCCATGCGGAGAAGTTCGCTGCGCGCATCCACGAGCTGACGGGCTCCCTCGGCGTGCGTAGGACGCTGCTGTCGCGAAGCGTGCTCCGGCGCGAGGTACTCCAGCGTGAGGGCCCGTGGGGGGCGTTTCGCGTGAAGGTGTCGGGCGTGGGCGAAAGTGCCCGAGTACGCCCTGAGCACGAGGACATCGCACGGGCAAGTCGCGAGTCTGGAGAATCCTACGCAGAAGTAAGGCGCAGGCTCGAGAACGCTGCTCAGAGCCGCGAGGAGGAGTGAGCGTTAGCCCGTTGGCAGGTCAGGTGTGCAGTATGTAGTAGCGACAAGTTCGTGACTTGGGACAGTTCGCTGGGACTTCGGCCTTGCGCATCGCCCAGACGTAGCCCTCGACGAAGCAAGTGCAATTGACCCTTACATCGTCAGGCTTGATGCGCGTATTGTACCGCTCCTCGGCATCAAGCATCTCGCGCCACCATACGCACTTCGACTTTATGGGTGAATATGCGTCCACGATTCCCTTCCTGACAGGCCCCATGCGATATCCGATCACGCCTGCCCCGACCCCCTCCCTCCCCCGGAATCATCCCACAAAACAATCGCAGGCGCTACGGTCAGCCAACCCTCGCCCTCAAGGTCACCGCTTGTCATGCGTTTGCGTCGCCGTTTGTCGTCCGAAATTCCCGTTTGCTGCTTATAGCGACCGTTCGTCCTCATGTTACCGGCAGTATATGCCGATAAGCGTAGTGGATGGGATAGCTAGGCGGCAATTTTGGAGGACGAGCGGTGCATACACTGAAGTCAAGGGGACTCCTTCTCACGATTGTCGGGATAGCCGCTCTGACACTCAGCATTTCACTTGTCTCGCCCCCACCAAGCGGTTACGGATCAGAAGTAACAGTCGGCGTCACCGTCAACCAAAAGATATCGGCGACTTTCTCGGCTCAGGGAGTGTATGTGCAATCGAACACTGCATGGCGCATGGAGGTGGTCCCGCCCTGGGGAGCCCCGCCGACCGTCATCCGCGGCGGCCCCACTGCCGGAGATTTCGTCCCACTACCAACGGGCAGCTCGGTCCTGTCGCTGGTGAGCGACGGCTAGCCGCCGTCGGGAAGAACTCACATCTTGGTGCGGGTGAGAGGAGTTGAACCTCCACGGGGTTGCCCCCACATGGACCTGAACCATGCGCGTCTGCCGTTCCGCCACACCCGCCCAACATGCGTATGAGAGGGTACCACATCGACACCGCGGCGGAAAACACCGATGTCTGGTAGTCGCGAATGCCCGATTCCCCCTATCGCCGAAGCAGCTCGGTAGAATATCCTTCAAGAACGATGATGGAAACGCAGCTGATCCTGGATCGCTACAGACCACTCGAGCACCTTGCGAGTGGGGGCTTTGCCGATGTCATCCTGGCTTACGACACCCACATGCAACGCCGAGTAGCCCTCAAGCGTCTGCCTTTCCCCAGGAATCGCTTCGGCAAGCTGCAGTTCCCGGCCGGGCTCGCAGAAGCCCGAACAGCCGCACTGCTGAATCACCCCTCGATCGTGACTGTCTACGAGTGGGATACCGACAGCGACGAGGCATTCATCATCATGGAGTACCTCGAAGGCGCTTCCCTCGCCCAAGTGCTTGATCAGCGCCCACTGACCCTCGACGAGGCTGCCACGGTCGTGACGGCAGTCGCCGAAGCGCTGGATCATGCACATGAGAACGGCGTCCTCCACCTCGACCTGAAGCCCGCCAACGTGCTGATAACGCTGGATGGACGGGTGAAAGTCACCGACTTCGGAGTCGCAAGCTTGTCCACGGCATCCGGCCATCAGCCCACGCTTGGTGGCACAATGGGTTACATGCCGGCGGAACAGCTCGCCAACGACCGGGTGGACGAGCGGACTGATGTGTGGGCATTCGCTGCTCTGGTGTTCGAGGCCCTTTCCGGTGACAACCCATTCTCGGATGACTCAATCGAAGGCGCGATCTTCAAAGCGAGCATCATCGAACCCCCGGCGCTCTCCGACTTCAAGCGCAACTCCCCGCCGCAGCTGGATGATGTCCTAGCCCAGGCACTGTCACTCCACCCTACAAGCCGACATACAGGGGTGATGGAGCTCGCCGCGGACCTGATGCCCCACCTCGGGGATAGCTCTCGAGGGCGCGAGTCCCTCTCGCAGACCGTTCAAGAGCTAGCTACCGAGGGCGATGGCGGAGCCATAGGTTGGCCGACCATCGGACTTTGGGACCGCTTTGCCCATCTTGGAGGACCGGCGACCAGGGGGCTATGCGCTACGGTCAGCGGCGGAGTAGGCTATGTCGGCCTCGATGCCATGGGTTTCGTTTCGCCGCCTGCAGCCGTCGCTGGCGCTATCCTTTGCGCCCTTGGGGGCTTGTTCATCCCCGGATTCGGGGTTCTGATAGGCTATCTGGTCTTCCTGGCAGCCGTGGTTGTATCCGGCACCTGGATCTCTGGCTTACTGCTAGCTCTTGCGGCCGTGATGGTCGCCTGGATGGGCGGACCCCGGTCTGCGGGCCTAGCCGTGGTGCTCGTGTCCCCTCTCCTCGGTGTTGCTTATCTTTCTCCCTTCGCACCGCTCATCCTCGGCTTCACGATTAGGCCGTGGGCAGCAGCTGTGTTTTCCGCCCATGCGGCAACCTTGACCCTGCTGGCCTCAGCCGCCTCTGGGGCGCCCGGCCCGTGGTTATCAGTGGACCCCGAATGGCTCGCTGATCCACTAGGACAACACACCGCCATCGCTATCATCGAAAGGCCCGAATTAGTCTTGATCTGGTCGATCATCATCACCTGGGCTGTTGCCGGAGCCGTCATGTCGGTAGCAGCAGGTAAGGCCACACGCCTGTCAGCCGCCATAGGCATAGCGTTGACCGCCGGGCTCTACTCGGTCGCATACACGGTCATCGCCCCGATCTCGGCCTCTTTCGGCGTCGATGCCGCATGGTCGGTCGCCGCCTTCGCCCCACATATCGCAGCGTCCTCTATACTGATGATGCTGGTCGTCATAGCGGGTCCTCCAGTGAGGGCCGAGGACGAGTAACCCGATAGTGCACGAAGGAGTTTTTCGAGTATGAGCATATTGTCGGACTTCGAAGACCGCATCGCCAACGCTGTCGAGGGCTTTTTCGCGAGCGCCTTTCGCTCGCCAGTACAACCGGCAGAGATCGCCAAGGAACTCGGACGGCGAATGGACAAAGGCCGCACCATCGGCATCGACAAAGTCTATGGCCCCAACCTGTACACGGTCGTGCTCTCCCCCGATGACGACGAGCGTTTCGGCGGATTCCTCTCGACCCTGGCCGGCGAACTGTCAACGTACCTCTCGGCGTATGCGAATGAGCGGCAGTACGACCTGACCTCCAAGCCCATCGTGCGCTTCGTGGTCGACCCCGAACTCAGGCTCGGGCGCTTCGAGACCTACGCCGAGCTCGTCTCCAATGAAGACATCTATGAACCTGCCGAGGAGGCGCAGGCACGTTTCGTCGCCGAGCCATATGAGCGGACCCCGGCCACCCGGACGTTCGCGACCGTCAGCGTGAGTGGAAGTGCTCATGACGTGGTGCTGACCGGCAACAGGGTAGTCGTAGGGCGTCTGGCAGAGTGCGACATCACCCTGGAAGACTCGAACGTGTCCCGCCAGCATCTGGCTTTCGAGCCTGAGGGTGCTGGGTGGGCCGTCGAAGACCTAGGCTCAACCAACGGCACTCTGGTCAACGGAAAGCCCATCGGTCGCACCCGGCTACAGCATGGCGACGTGATCCAGGTAGGAGCCACAGAGCTCGTCTTCCATGACCCGAGGAGGTGAGTCGTGGTAGACATGATTCTGCTCGCAGGCAAGGCACTCTTGCTGGCACTCATCTATCTCTTCTTGTTCGCGGCTGTCCGTTCGGGCTTGG
Organism: Actinomycetota bacterium; assembly: GCA_023488435.1. Classification (NCBI taxonomy): domain Bacteria; kingdom Bacillati; phylum Actinomycetota; species Actinomycetota bacterium. The sequence goes on along the minus strand of JAMDCK010000020.1, from coordinate 14,153 downwards.
GGATCATCCGGAGCGCCGGACCTGCTGCCGCGGGCGCCGCGACTCATCAGATACGGGTGGAACGCGGCCCGCGCGAGCTCAAGGGTTTGCGTCTGCCAGTCGCCGGTCCGGTGACAATCGGGCGCTCCCCTGGCTCCGATATCGTGATCGCCGATGACTACATCTCTTCGGCGCACGCAAGGATCGTACCCTCTGGTGAGCGGATCGTGCTTGAGGACCTCGGCTCGACCAACGGCACCGTCGTCAACGGCCGAAGGATAACCTCGCCGGTCACACTCGCGCCGGGCGACGAAATCGACCTTGGCACAGTGCGCCTGAAAGTGGATCGCTGATGGCGAGGGGTTCGGCGCATACATACGCAGGTCTTTCCGATGTTGGGCGCGTCCGCACCCACAACGAGGATGCGGTCCTGCTCTCGCCGCCGCTGTTCGCCGTCGCCGACGGGCTGGGGGGCCACCACGCTGGCGAGATAGCCTCCAGTATCGCGATCGAAGCGCTGCTCGCACACATGCCTCAGCGGGTGGACGCCAAGGCGCTGGGCCGTGCGGTCAGGGTCGCCAACAAGGCTGTGATCGACGCCGCCGAGGCTGGCGAGGGGCGCAGCGGCATGGGCACCACGCTGACGGCCGCGATGATCGAGGGCTCCTCGATAGCGATTGCTCACGTGGGCGATAGCCGGGCCTACCTGTTCCACAACAACATCTTGGAGCGCATCACCGAGGACCACTCGATGGTAGCCGACCTGGTGCGCCAAGGCCTGCTCACAGAGGAGCAATCACGCCACCACCCCAACAGGAGCATCATCACTAGGGCCCTGGGCTCCGATCCCAACATGTACGCGGACGTCTACGAGGTCGATGCCCATCCCGGCGACCGCCTGCTGCTCTGCACTGACGGCCTGTGCGGGATGCTCACAGATGCCGTTATCGCCGACATCCTGAGCCTGTACCCGGATCCGGACTCCGCGGTCAAAGCACTCATCGACGCCGCGAACGCCGCCGGCGGGCAGGACAACATCTCGCTCGTGGTCGTGGACGTGACCGGCGGGCCCTCCGCCACTTCCGGCAAGCGAGGCGCCCCGCGCGGCACCGGGCTAGCTGGCGTGTTCGTGTGGATGGTCGCTTTTCTTGCGCTCCTAGGCGTGACCGCCTTCGGCATGTGGCGCTACGCAGATGCGCAGGCGTTCCTCATCTCTCAGGACGACCGCGTCGTACTCTACCGAGGTCTGCCCGAGGATGTCCTCGGCGTGTCGCTGAGGTGGCGGGAGCAGGAGACCACCATCACCCCGCGGGCGCTGGGGCCGGTCCTGGCAGCCCGGCTGGCGCAGGGCATCCCCGTAGAGGATGTCGATGCCGGGCGCACCGTGATCGACGAATACAAGCAAATGATCGCCGAGAGCCTCGAAGCCACGCCGCAGCCCGAAGTCCTCACGCCCCAGTAGGGGTCTTACGCCGACAAGGTGACAGCCGTGTTCGACCGCCGAACGACAGAAGCACTCCTGATGGCCGCCGCCGGCCTGCCGATCCTGCTTGTACACGTGCTGCTCGATGCGTCGCGCACGGGTGCGTTCGGGTGGTCGGCGCTGCTCGTGCCCGGCGGCCTGATCGCGGCGTTCGTGCTCGCTCACCTGGCGATCCGCTGGCGCGCGCCTGCCGCCGACCCGGTGCTTCTGCCGCTCGTGATGCTGCTCTCGGGCCTGGGCCTCGCGTGGGTCGCCCGCGTCTCGCCCGAGCAAGCCGACGAGCAGCTCACTTGGTTCCTCGTAGGCATCGCGATGCTCGTCCTCACGCTGTTCGCGGTCCCGTCGCTCGAGCGCCTGGCACGCTACAAGTACCTGATCGGGCTGGCGGGGCTCGCCCTGCTGGTCTCGCCGGCGCTCTTCGGCGTGGAAGTCAACGGCGCGAAGCTCTGGCTGCGCTTCGGCGGCATGTCCTTCCAGCCTGCCGAGGTCGCCAAGATCCTCCTCGTCATCTTCCTCGCGGCCTATCTCGCCGAGAAGCGCGAGGTCCTCTCGGTATCGACGCGCCGCGTGCTCGGCATCTGGCTTCCACCTGCGCGCCAGCTAGGGCCGCTGCTGCTCACGTGGGCGGTCTCGCTCTTCGTGCTCGTGGCGTCGCGGGACCTGGGGTCGAGCCTGCTGTTCTTCGGCATCTTCCTGGCGACGATCTACGTGGCCACCGGCCGCGCCTCGTGGGTGCTCACCGGCGCCGTGCTCTTCGCGGGCGGCGCGACAGTGGCGTACTCGCTCTTCTCGCACGTGCGCACCCGCGTCGAGATCTGGCTCGACCCGTTCGCCGACGTCACCGGCCGAGGCTATCAGCTCGCGCAATCTCTCTTTGCGCTGGCCGACGGCGGGCTGATTGGACTGGGCATCGGCAAGGGCTTCCCCGAGCGCATCCCGTTCGTCGAGACCGACTTCATCTTCACCGCCATCGCCGAGGAGGTCGGGCTTATCGGCGGTGTCGCGCTCATCCTCACCTACCTCGTGTTCTGCATGCGCGGACTGTCGACCGCCGCCCGGGCCCGCTCCGATGTCGCCGCGCTGATCGCTGCAGGCCTCGTGGGGGCGTTCGCCCTGCAGGTCTTCGTGATCATCGGCGGCGTGACCCGCCTGATCCCAATGACCGGAATCACGCTGCCGTTCGTGAGCTACGGCGGCAGCTCGATCCTCGCGAACTTCGTGCTGCTCGCGCTACTGCTGCGCGCGGGCGACGCTGGCACCGGCCTTGCCGCCGAGGTGCAGACCGCGACCCCCAGCCCCGCCGGCACGCTCGGGCGGATCGCGCTCTCCAGACGCCTCGCCCGCCTCGGCAGTGTGATCGCGCTGCTGCTCACGGCGCTCATAGTCAACCTCACCTGGCTGCAGGTCGTGCAAGCCGAAGCGCTCGTCTCCCACCCCGCCAACACACGTGCGATCCTCATCGAGCAGCGCACCCCGCGCGGGGCGATCCTCACGAGCGACCGCGTCTTGCTCGCCGAGTCCGTACCCGCCGAGGACGGCACCTACGCCAGGCGTTATCCGCTGGGCGCCTTCGCCGCGCACGTCGTCGGGTACCACAGCATCACGCTGGGCCGAAGCGGCATCGAGGCCGCCGCCAACGAGACGCTCGCCGGCCGCCGCGACTTCCAGACGCTGGGCGAGGCGATCCGGGTCGCGGCCGGCATTCCCACCCCCGGCGCTGACGTCGCGCTGAGCATCGACTCTGCCGTGCAGCGAGCCGCCGAAGAAGCGCTTGCAGGCCGCCGAGGAACTGCCGTCGCCATCGAGCCCGCCACCGGCCGCATCCTTGCGATGGCCGCGACCCCCGACTTCGACCCGGGTGCGGTGGCGACCCGCTGGCAGGAGTACTCTGCGGCGACGGATGCCCCGCTGCTCAACCGCGCCACGCAATCGCTGTACCCGCCCGGCTCCACCTTCAAGATCGCCACGCTGGCAGGCGCACTCGAGGAAGATGTCGCAACGCCATCGACGCAGTACCCCGGACCGGGCCGGATGGAGATCGGGGGCGCACCGGTCACCAACTTCGAGGGCGGTTCGTACGGCCTCGTCGACCTTCGGCGGGCCACATCCGCCTCGATCAACACCGTCTTCGGCCAGCTTTCCGTCGACCTGGGTGCGGAGCGCCTCGTCGCGCAATCGGAGCGTTTCGGCTTCAACGAACCCCTACCGCTCGAGATACCCGCGGCGGTCTCCGTCATGCCCGATCCTGCGCAGATGACCACGTGGGAGACCGCATGGGCCGGCATCGGCCAGCCTGTCGGAGAGCATGACCGCCCTGGCCCCCAGGTCACAGCGCTGCAGATGGCCCTGCTGACCGCGGGGATCGCCAACGACGGGGTCATCATGCGACCGCAGCTCATCGACCACGTCACCGATCGCGCCGGGCTCGTGATCTCAAGCAACCGCCCGCAGATATGGCGCACCGCTTGCTCATCGGCGACAGCGAACGCCGTCAGCGAGATGATGGTCGACGCGGTCGAACGCGGCACCGGAAGGGCCGCCGTGATCCGCGGCGTGAAGGTCGCGGGCAAGACCGGCACAGCCGAGACTGGGGGCGACGCCACGCCGCACGCCTGGTTCATCGGCTTCGCGCCTGCCGACAATCCCACGGTCGCCGTTGCGATCGTGCTTGAAAATGCTGGAACCGGCGGGCGCCAGGCCGCACCCGCCGCCCGTGAGATAATGCAGGCGGCACTGGGACGATGAAGCGCATTTTGGGCTACACTATAGCGAGACGTCCGCACGGATGACGCCTGCCGAGGGAAGCGAAAGGAACCACCACGTGAGCGACATGGTTTTCGGCCGGAGATACCGAGTCACCGAGAAGATCGGTGTTGGCGGCATGGCCGAGGTGTTCAAGGCCGTCGACGAGGTCCTCGGCAGGACAGTAGCGGTCAAGGTGCTCCACTCCCACTACGCTGCGAATCCGTCGTTCATCGCCCGTTTCCGCCAGGAGGCCCAAGCTGCCGCGAACCTGTCGCATCCGGGTATCGTCAACATCTACGATTGGGGCCAGGACGACTCCACCTACTACATCGTCATGGAGTTCGTGCACGGGACCAACCTCAAGGATCTCATCACCGAGCGTGGGCCAGTCGATCCTGCGAAGGTCGCTGAGTACGGCCTTCGGGTCGCCGAAGCGCTGTCCGTAGCCCACGGGTACGACATCATCCATCGCGACATCAAGCCGCACAACATCGTCCTTACGCCGGGTGGCGCGATCAAGGTCATGGACTTCGGCATCGCTCGCGCCGGCAACACCCAGATGACGCAGACCGGCTCTGTTCTCGGAACCGCGCACTACGTGAGCCCCGAGCAAGCGCAGGGCCGCGACCTGACCCCCGCAAGCGACCTCTACTCGCTGGGCGTCGTCCTCTACGAGCTAGCCACGGGCCGCGTGCCTTTCGACGCCGATACCCCAGTGGCCGTCGCCCTCAAGCAAGTCAACGAGGAGCCCGTTCCCCCGAGCAAGATCAACCCATCTATCCCTCGCAGCCTCGAAGCGGTCATCATGCGCGCCATGGCGAAGAACCCCGCCGACAGGTACGCATCCGCCGTCGAGATGGGCCGCGATCTGTCTCGCGTCGCATCGGGTCGCACGATCGAGTCAGCAATGAACGACAGCCGCGACATGGACACCACCACTGTGATGCCCAAGATCGGTTCCGACGGCGAAAGAGTAGGACCTCCTAGGGTCCGCGCTGTGCCCCGTCGGCGAAACCCATGGCCATGGGTGGCTCTTGTGACGATCCTCTTGATCATCGCCTTTGGGGCCGCTTGGGGCCTCGGCGTCTTCGAGACCACTCCCCGCGTGGTAGTCCCGAATCTTACCGGGATGAGCGAGCAACAGGTCACCGATGCCCTCGACGAGATCGGCTTGTCGGTCGGGGCGGTCACCTTCGAGTACTCGGAAGAGCCGTCCGGTACCGTGCTCAGCCATAATCCCGAAGCTGGGACCGAAGTCGAGGTTCCCTCGGAAATCAGCGTGGTCTTCAGCAAGGGCACCGAGCAGCTGGGCATCCCGAACCTTGTGGGCATGAGTGAGCCTGAGGCTTTGGCGGGAATACGCCTAGCCGGATTCGAGCTCAATCTCATCCAGCGGGAGTACTCCGACCAGCCCGAAGGGGCCGTCATCAGGCAGACCCCCGAGGCCGATTCGCTTGCCCCTCCGGGCGCCCTAGTGACCATCGTGGTTAGCAAAGGCCTAGAGCTTCGTGAAATTCCGCCCGTCGGCGGAATGACACAGCCCGACGCACGCAGACAGCTCGAGGCTGCAGGATTCGCGGTGAAAGTCGCCGAGGAGTTCAGTGACACCGTCGCCAGAGGCACCGTCATCGGGCAGTCACCCACTGCCGGGGCTTCGATCAACGTCGGCGGCGAGGTCACCATCCGCGTCTCCAAGGGCCGCGACCTTGTCAAGGTACCCAGAGTCATCGACATGCGTGAAGAGCAGGCTATAGCTGCGCTACAGGCAGCCGGGTTCGAGGTCGATATCCAAGAACAGGTCAGCCCCGATGATGGCATCGTCCTGACCCAGGACCCGATACCCGATTTCAGCGCACCGCGTGGCTCACTCGTGATCATCTACGTGGGAGTCAGGCCCTAGCAGCAGTCTAGAGGCCGCCGTCCCACACGAACCACCACGCTCCTTCGACGCTGCACCCTTCGGCGTGATAAACTTGCGCATGCAATATACCTTCGGCGCAGGGTCTTCGTAGCCCCGCCGCAGCAGGCAACCCGCGACATCTGGAAGAAGGACTCGGCTATGGCACACGTACGTTCACTGTTCTTCAAGCAAGGGCCCCTCACAGAGATCGAGAACAAGGCTGTCCAGGCCTCCAAACTTGGACGCCCTAGCGAAGTGATCTGGAACATCACCAACCGCTGCAACCTGCTGTGCGACCACTGCTACATGGCAGCCGATGCCAACGCGAAGCCCGAGCAGCTCACAGACGAGGAGACCATCGACATCATCCGCCAGATGGGGGCATCCCAACTGCCGCTGCTCTTCATGTCCGGTGGCGAGCCAATGATGCGTCCCAACTTCTGGGAGATGCTGACCGAGGCCCGCAAGCAAGACATCCGGGTGACCATCTCCACCAACGCCACCCTCATCGACCGCGAAACCGCCAAGAGGCTCAAGTCGATCGGTATCGGCTACATCGCCACCTCGCTCTACGGACCTGAGGAGTTCCACGATGCCCTTGTCGGCGTGCCTGGAACCCGCAAGCGCGTCGTCGAGGCGATCAAGATCCTTCGCGAGGAAGGCGTGGGCGTGGCCATCAAGACCGCGGTGTCCAAGGACACCTGGCCCCACGTCTACGACCTCATCCAGGAGGCCAAGGACCTCGATGCCGGGCTGATCTACCTGTGCGATCTCATCACCTCGGGCCGCTCGGAGCAGGGCGAGGACAACCGCATCTCGGCGGATCAATGGCGGGAGCTCGCCGACTTCATCCTTAAGGACACCCTGGAGACCATCGAGAGCGGCGAGAAGAGCCTCGAGTACGACATCGGCGCCATGCCATCGTTCGTCCCCTACATCGCCGAGAAGCTCGTCGAACTCGGATACGACCTCACCGACACCCTGGAGCGTCTCAAGATCATGACCGCCTGCCCCGTGGGCAAGGGACTCATGAACATCAACTCCGAGGGCGGCATCATGCCTTGCCAGTTCGCACAGGACTGGACGATCGGCAACATCCGCGACACCACCTTCAGGCAGGCTTCGGACAACCTGCTCGAACTCAGGCACGTCCCCGTGACCGGCAAGTGCGGCGAGTGTGAGTACCTCCACATCTGCTACGGCTGCCGCACAAAGGCGTGGCACGCCGAAGGCGATCCCATGGGCGAGGATCCGACCTGCATGCTCGATCCCGAGTTCCAGCGCTCTGAGCGACTGGTCCGAATGGCCGCGCCTTGCTGCGCTCCGGGAGCCTGCAGTTAGGGGACGTGACCGGCAAGTGCGGCGAGTGTGAGTACCTCCACATCTGCTACGGCTGCCGCACAAAGGCGTGGCACGCCGAAGGCGATCCCATGGGCGAGGATCCGACCTGCATGCTCGATCCCGAGTTCCAGCGCTCTGAGCGACTGGTCCGAATGGCCGCGCCTTGCTGCGCTCCGGGAGCCTGCAGTTAGGGGAGAACTCGGAAGGAGTCCGGACTTGGGCACGCAATCCGTCCGCTACGACTACGCCGACACCTCACTGGGCAGGCTGATCGTCGCCTGGACTGATGCGGGCGTGTGCTTCGCGGCTCTCGGGGATTGCGACGAGCAGCTTCTACGCGAGACGCAGTCGAGGCTTCGCGCACCCGCCATCACCCGCGAGACCGACGCCCCCTGGGTCCGCGCGGTAGCCGGGCTACTCGAAGACCCCCTTCGGCCAGCTGAAGTCCCGCTCGACATCTGCGGAACCAAGTTCCAGCAGGAAGTCTGGCAAGCGTTGCGCGGGATATCACCGGGTCAGACCGCATCCTACGCGCAGATCGCCGAGAGCATCGGCCGGCCTTCGGCGACTCGAGCGGTTGCCAGTGCCTGTGGTGCAAATCCGGTCCTGATGCTCGTCCCGTGCCACCGTGTACTCGGTTCCGACGGCTCGTTGCGTGGATATCGCTGGGGAGTGGAGCGCAAACGCACGCTGCTGGAGCGCGAATCGGCCCCCTAGAAATGGAGCGCCGCCACCGGTGGGCACCAGTGACGGCAAGGGGTACACGAGCATTATGCACTCTTAAACGCGTCAGTTCCATTGCCGTTTTCTTCACTCTCATGTAAGATTTACTTAAATGATAAACGTCACCCGAATGCGCATGCTCCGAGAAGTCCACTCCCGCGGCGGCATCGCTGCGGCCGCTGAAGCGCTATACATGTCGCCATCTGCCGTGTCACAGCAGATGGTCGCACTCGAGCGCGAGACCGGCGTGAACCTGCTCGAGCGGTCGGGACGCGGAGTCCGGCTGACACCAGCGGGACACAAGCTTGTCGCCCACGCCGAGAGGGTCCTCGCCGTCCTCGAAGAGGCCCAAGCCGAGCTCGCAACCCTAGCTAGCGGCAACACCGCCGTAGGCCCGCTGCGAATCTGTGCCTTTCCCACCGCCGCACGAACCATACTGGTCCCGGCAGTAGCCGCCCTGAGACAGTCTCATCCACTACTAGCCCCCATTGTGAGCGACCATGAGCCCGAAGAGAGCATCCCAATGCTCAAAAGCGGTGAGATGAACGTCGTTCTCACCTACGAATTCGACCAGCTGGCCCCCACCTCGACCAACGGCATCGAAAGGCATCTGCTGGCAGCCGAGTCGATGTACATCGCGATGTCCCGGGAGCACCCGTTAGCCGCAGGGCCGGTCCGGATCGCCGATTTCGCCGATGAGGGCTGGATTGTTGGAAGGGACGGTTCGCCATTCCTTGAAGTGCAGGTCCGTGTCTCGAACCTTGCCGGGTACGAGCCGCGTATCGACTTCCACAGCAACGACTACCAGGTGATTCTCGCTGCGGTAGCGGCCGGGCTTGGGGTGGCTCTTGTGCCCCCACTGGCGGTATTCGCCGAATCTGCCGACGTGGTCTTCCGCCTACCTGAAGACATCCGAATTCAACGCCGGATCGCTGCGCTCATCAGGGCGGGCAGCAGTGGCCATCCCGCCATCAGCGCAGCACTGGACGCACTCCGCTCGGCTGCCCCGGCCAAGTCGGGGCTTGGCTCTTCCAGCTAACGTGCCTTCAGCGCCTAAGTTGTGACTGCAGGAGCATCAATTGAGATGCGAGTTCCCTTTCGAGCTCTGGAGCGATTGCAGCCTCTCCTCCAAGAAGAAAGACATCGAGCACGCTGCTTCCGGGAGAATACGCCCGCTCCTGAAGTAGCTGTCGCATCGTCGGGTGCCACTGCCCAGGAGGCGAAGTGAGAACGACGGTGTTGTATCTCGCAGCAAGCACTCCGCCCGTCAAGGCATCGGGAAAGTCCTCACCGGTCGCGACGATGAAGCGCTCAAGGGTGTGTCCGGCCGCAAGCGATTGCTCGGCGACAACACGTGCCGTCTCGAAGCGATCGGGCCCCTCCCACCGCGGCCCAGGAGGAATTCCCATCGTGTTCTCGTAGGCGGCCACGGTAGTCGCTTCGATGGCACCGAGTCCTCCCACCGTGATTACTCTATCGATGTAGGAGTCGGCGAAAAAGGCCATGGTGGAGGCGTGGGTTTGCCTTGGCGGAGTCAGGATTACGGGATAACCGCGACGCGCCGCAAACGGAGCAGCAGCCAAGGCATCGGGAAAAGCCTCCCCTGACACCAAAACCGCCGAGGAGGGAGCCCCGCGGATCTCCGCGAGTCGCCTTGCGATCAGAGCCGATGTGTCGTATCGATTGGCTCCACCGATACGCTCTATTCCTATCCGGACCCCCCGAGAGTTGGTCAATCGACCCAGGGCATCGCTAACCTCGACTGATATTGCGCCCGCTCCGCCCAGCACTATGATGTTGTTCGGATTCAAGCGAGTAATCTCCGAGACGAGCGTTGGATCAAGTGCGCTCCTGTGGGAAAGAAGTATGGGTGCCCTGAGGGCATGCGCCAGTGGCACACCTGAAATCGCATCAGGGAAGTCATGGGCTGCCGCAATTAGGACGGTCCTAGATCCTGTGGGAAACCCCTGTCGCGATACCTCAATGGCTGTCTCAATCCGATTTCTACCATCCAGCCGATGGAAATCCGGGGTGAAGCGTCGCTCGATAAACCCTCTCTGCCCCCACAGGAATGCCTTTTGTATGAAGCTTGATGAGTCGTTGTTCCACTCGCTGAATATCATGCGGGCGGACGCATGATAGCCCTCGACGATCTGCGGGTTGTTGTAGCGCGCATGCGGGCCAGGTGATTCGATGATGGTGCGAACATTGGTCCAACTCGAACCGTCGTCAACCGAGCGCCACTGCGTGATATCTCCTCCCCTACTTGCTCGCATCGACTCGTCGAAAGTGGTCCGCAAGTCATTGAACCACTGATCGTCTGGTGTGCCACCCGTAGTCAGAAAGGCCTCAATCGTGCCATTTGGCAGGAACTCGAAGGTCCCGGCGTCGAAGAAATTGTCGGTTTCGGCGATGGTCGTGTGAATCCATCGTGTGCCATTCCATTGCGAGAAGCGCCATTCGTACTTGCGACTAGCATGGGACCCCATCAGATAGATCATCCCCGGATTACCGGAGGCATCCCGGCGCAAGACGACCTGGTTGATTACTGTAGCTTCATCCTCAGGCACAACGACTGCGGAAGCCTGCATCGCTACACGGTCGCGCACTGGATCGATCGGCTCTCCTCCAACCGCCGTCCAGGTACCCCCGACCGACTGTTCCATGTAGTAGACACCTCGGCGAACTGCCATGTCATTCCCTTGTGACCGGGCAGAGATGCGCCGAATAGCCCCGACGGCGGTGCCATGCACATTGTCGTGGTCGATGTTCACATACCAATAGGACTCAGGCACATCAGGTCCGGGGGGCTGCAACATTGATCCGTCTTGAAACACCGAGCCGTCCAGGACCATCTGGGGTTGACCCCACGTGATGGTTCTCGGTCCGCGCTGACCAGAGCGCACGACCTGCCAGTCTCCCCTCTCTGGAATCGGGTCATCTCGTCTAAAGTAGAGCGCAATGACTCCGTTCCCTTCGTACACAGGCTGTGGATACGTTGCTGAGATGGGAGTCCTGGTTGGCTCAACCGCACCAGTCTGGATTGCCGAGCCTATCGGCGCGACCGTCCCAGTCGTGACCGAAGTCCCCGTCATCTCCACGGTGATCGGCCCCAGAAAAACCCACCCGGAGATGTCGCGTGATCTCCTGCTCACCGAATGAAGCAGTGGCGTCAGGTGCCCCCCATAGAAGACGACCAGGTGACCATCTGATCGCATCACCAGGGACGGCCCTCCGTGCATACTCGTGCTGAGCGGATTAGTACCGATCTGGTAGGGACCTATCCACTCACGTGCTGAATGATCATAGGCGGTGATGAAGGGGTTGAGCCGGAAGCCTTGGTAGACGATGAAAGTCTGATTGCTCACCGGGTCATAGATTGCCTGAGGTCTGATGATCATATCTTCGTGTGTGGGCGAACCGGCGGCATTTCTCTCAAAAAAAGGTGCCGAAAGGGCAGCCGTGGCACCAACAGCCAGAATCACACATGCCGCTATCAAGACTGAGAGTGCCATACGCGATTGCATGCCAGCTCCAGTCATCCGCAAATCCACTCAGTCCCAAGCACAGACGCCTCCTGCATCCCTCTAGCTTCCCCAGCTATCCGGATGCCTGCCCGTTCTTACGCCGGTATCGAGCCCATCTATTCGGGCGCACCCCTCGGCAGTCAGTTCGAAATCGAAGATGGCGGCGTTCTCGATGATCCGCTCTCTGTGGACGGACTTGGGGATCGTGGCGATTCCGCGCTGCAAAAGCCAGCGCAACGTCACCTGCGCCGGAGTCCGGTCGTGCGCTGCCGCGATCCGTGCGATTTCGGCTTCGCCGCCGATCGCTCCGCGCATGAGCGGCGCCCACGCCTGCAGTGCGATCCCGTGTCGCTGGCAATGCTCGACCAGCTCGGGGACTTGCATCCTGGGGTGGAACTCCACCTGGTCGACGGTCGGCGGGATCTCGGCCACTTCGGCGAGCTGCTCGAGATGCTCAGGCATGAAGTTGCTCACGCCGATCGCCCGCATGCGCCCCTCGGCGTAGAGCTCTTGGAACGCCCGCCAGGTTCCAGCGTGCTTGCTGGCCAGCGGCCAGTGGATAAGGTAGAGGTCGATGACGCCGATGTCCAGCCGCTCGCAACTGCGCTCGAAGGCATCGCGGGCATCGGGGTATCCCTGTTCGTCGTTCCAGCACTTTGTGGTGACGAAGAGCTGGTCGCGCGGAATCCCGCTCTCGCGGATCGCGCGCCCGACCGCGGCCTCGTTGTCGTAGAACGACGCCGTGTCGATGAGGCGATATCCGACCTCCAGCGCTGTCAGGACCGACTCGACCACCTGGCGCTCATCTGTGATTTTGAATGTGCCGAACCCCAGCAGCGGCATCTTCACGCCATTGGATAGCTCCACCGTGCTCGTGATAGTGAGTGACATCATCGGCCTTTCGGGAATCGGAAAATCCTGTCAGTACGAGACGACGACCGCTCTGTGCAGCCAAGTGTCGACTTTGAGGGACTTTAGCACGAAACCGGCCAGGTCCTCTCGTGAGATCTTCGAGCCGGCAGCAAGCGGTTGGCCCGTCAGACCGATTCGGTACTCTCCCGTGCGTGGTCCGTCCACCAGCCGAGGCGCCCGGACTATCGTCCAGCTCATGCCGCTCGCCATGATGAGCGTCTCCATCCGCTCCAGGTCGTCGTAGATGGTGCGGTAGGTCGTGCGCAGCAGCAACCTGTAGGGCAGCGATAGGTTCCGGTGCCCGCGGGCGAACGTCCCCACGGCGCTGATCGCCGAAAGCCGCATGACGTCGTTGGCGGCCATCGCATGCATGATGTTGCCGATTCCCACTGAATACAGGTCCGTGTTCGCCGAAGCCCTCTCCCCAACCGCCGAGACGACCGCATCACAACCGGCAAGCGGACCGCGAAGCGACTCGAAGTCACGCACGTCGGCAGCGAACGCCTCCAGCCGGGGATGGGTGACGCCCAACGCCGAGGGGTCCCGCACCAGCGCGACGACGTCATCGCCCTGCCCTAGAGCCTGACTCACGATGTGGCGCCCGGTCCTGCCGGTCGCGCCTATGACAGCAATCCGCATCTCACCGCCGCCTTCGCCGCTACCGGACGATCTTGGTGATCGGCATCTCGAGGATGTCGGTGGCCCCTGCGGCTTTGAGCTGCGGGAGCAGCACGTTGACGGTGCTCTTCTCGGCAACGGTAGTGACCTCGTACCCGTCGCAACCATAGAGGCTGTTCACTGTGGGCCGCTTCATCGCAGGCAATGCCGAGACGACCGCATCGAGGGCCGCCTCGGTCACGTTCATCGAGAGCAGCACCTTGCCGCGCGCCTCGATCACGCCGAGCAGCAAGGTGCGAACCTCCTCGATGGCCACGCGCTTGACGGGGTCCTCCCACGCCGCCCGATTGGCCAGCAGGCGGGTCGTCGACTCCATGATCGTGTCGATGATCTTCAGCCCGTTGCGTTTCAGGGTCGCGCCGGTCTCGGTCAGGTCGACCAGCGCGTCCATGATCTCTGGCACCTTGGCCTCGGTTGCGCCGTACGAGAAGTGGACCTCAACATCGACGCCCAGCCGGTCGAAGTACTCCTTAGTGACCTTCGGGAACTCGGTGGTGATCCGGCTTCCCGCACGAATATCCCCCACCGAGGATATCTGTGACTCCTCCGGTACCGCGAGCACCATGCGCACCAGCCCGGTTCCCGTCTTCGCATAAGGGAGATCGGCGATCTCGACCACATCGGCGCCGCTTTCCTTCACCCAGTCGTGCCCAGAAAGCCCGATGTCGAAGTACCCGTCCTGTACGAGAAGCGGTATCTCCTGCGGGCGCAGGATCTTCACCTTCGCGATACGGGGATCGTCGATCGTGGGGTTGTAGGCCCGACTCGACTTCTTGACCTCTAGGTCGGCTTGAGCGAACAGCGCAAGTGTCTGTTCCTCCAGCGAACCCTTCGGCAGCGCTAATGACAGCATCCGATCTCCCTT